>NZ_JBSTYP010000107.1:0-6189 GCF_054052405.1 Aeromonas aquatilis
GCGGCGGGGGCCCGCCTACCCCGGGGGCCCACCAGGGTAAATCGGCCACTATCCTGGGTGAAGACCTCGACCAGCTGGCTGGTCTCCCGATAGGGCCGACTGTGGATGACGAAAGCCGGGGTCAGCAATCAGTCGTCGCCATACCCGAGGCTGCGCAGGGCGCGCTCATCATCAGCCCAGCCCGACTTGACCTTGACCCACAGCTCGAGGTGCACCTTGTTCTGGAACAGACGCTCCATATCGAGGCGCGCCTCGGTGCCGATGGTTTTGATCTTCTCGCCCTTGTTGCCGATGACCATCTTCTTCTGGCCATCACGCTCGACCAGAATGAGGCCGTGGATGTGGTAGAGGCCGTTCTCTTCCACCTTGAAGCGCTCGATCTCCACCGTCACCGAGTAGGGCAGCTCCTCACCGGTGAAGCGCATCAGCTTCTCGCGGATGATCTCGGAGGCCATAAAGCGGGAGGAGCGGTCGGTCACGTAATCTTCCGGGAAGAAGTGGACGTTTTCCGGCAGCAGATCCTTGGCCCATTCGCGGATCTTCTCCACGTTGGTGCCTTTTTCGGCACTGATGGGCAGAATATGGGCGAAGTTCATCTGTTGGCCCAGCCACTCGAGGTGGGGCAGCAGATCTTCTTTCTCTTTGACGTTGTCAATCTTGTTGACCGCCAGCACCACAGGGCACTTGAGATTGCGCAGCTTGCCCAGCACCATCTCGTCATCTTTGGTCCAGTGGGTACCGTCGACCATGAACACCACCATGGCCACGTCCCCCAGCGAACTGGTGGCGGCACGGTTCATCAGGCGGTTGATGGCTCGTTTCTCTTCAATGTGCAGACCCGGGGTATCTACATAGATGGTCTGGTAGTTATCCTCGGTATCGATCCCCAAAATCCGATGACGGGTGGTCTGGGGTTTCTTCGAGGTAATGCTGACCTTCTGGCCAAGCAGCTTGTTGAGCAGGGTGGACTTGCCCACATTCGGGCGGCCCACGATGGCGACAAAGCCGCAGTAGGTAGTATCTGTCATGACAGTTTTTCCAATGCCTGTTGTGTTGAAAGACCGCGGCCTCTTGCATCGATAGCAGTCATGACAGTCTTTCCAATGCTTGCTGCGCCGCGGCCTGTTCGGCCTTGCGACGGCTGGTGCCGACCCCGACGAGGGGCCCATCCAGACCTTCCACGTCACACTGGACAGTGAACTCCTGGTTGTGTGCCTCGCCCTTGACGTTGGTCACGGTGTAGGTCGGCAGGGATTTGCGGCTTCCCTGCAGAATTTCTTGCAGACGGGTCTTGGGATCTTTCTGCTCGATGCCCGGCTTGATCTCTTCCAGGCGGCTGGCATACCAGCTCAGCAGCAGTGTCCGCACCGTCTCAAGATTGGTATCCAGATAGACGGCACCGATCACCGCCTCGACCGTATCGGCCAGAATGGATTCGCGGCGAAAACCGCCGCTCTTGAGTTCGCCGGGGCCCAGGATCAGGTGATCCCCGAGGTCAAACTCCCGGCCCAGTTCGGCCAGGGTCTTCTCGCGCACCAGGGTGGCGCGCATCCGGCTGAGATCCCCTTCCGCCGCTTGCGGGAAGCGGTGGAACAGATCGTCGGCAATCACCAGACTCAAGATCGAGTCACCCAGAAATTCCAGTCGTTCATTGTGACGGGAACCGGCGCTGCGGTGAGTCAGCGCACGGGTCAGCAGTTCCAGATCCGCAAAGACATGCCCGAGACGGGACTGCAGTCTGTTCATCTTGATATTCATTTACTTGATTCCGCCAATGCGGTTGAAGCGCACACCTGTCGGTACCCAACTTGGCAGCAGGGAGCCTTCTTCGCGCTCGAATTCAAAACTTATCCAGATAGCGACCGCCTTGCCGACCAGATTCTGCTCGGGCACAAAGCCCCAGAAGCGGCTGTCGGTGCTGTTGTCGCGGTTGTCGCCCATCACGAAATACTGGCCTTCCGGTACGACCCATTCGTCGGGGTAGGTGCCGGGCTGGCGATAGTAACGGCCAACCATGTCGGGCATCAGCGGATTGCGCAGGGTCTCGTGGGAGACATCACCCAACTGCTCGGTATAGCGGTCAAGGGGGATCCCCATCTGGGTAAATTCGCCTCTTTGTTCAAACTTGACGTCGAGCTTCTTGAAGCCCGGGCACGTTTTCCCTTCCTGCTCTTCGCACTTGGGCCGGATCATCAGCTCCTTGTTGCGATAGATGACCCGATCACCCGGCATGCCGACCACCCGCTTGATGTAGTCAACGCGCGGTTCAAGGGGATACTTGAACACCACCACGTCGCCACGCTTGGGCTCGCCAGTCTCGAGGAACTTGGTGTTGGTCACCGGATCCCGCAGACCATAGGCAAATTTTTCCACCAGGATGAAGTCGCCCACCAGCAGGGTGGGCATCATGGAGCCTGACGGGATCTGGAACGGTTCAAAAATGAACGAACGCAGGATCAGCACAAAGGTGATGACCGGGAAGACCCCGGCGGTCTGCTCAATCCAGACCGGCACGGGGGCCACCTTGGCCAGAGTCTTCTCATCCAGGTGGGCACCGCCATGGGCACGAGCCACGGCAATCTTGGCGGCGCGCTGCTTGGACCAAATCATCTTGTCCAGACACCAGATAACACCGGTGATCGCGCAGACCACCACCAGGATCAGGGAAAACGTGCTTGCCATCTATTAATCCTTTCCGACGTGGAGAATCGCGAGGAAGGCTTCCTGCGGCACGTCGACACGGCCGAGGGACTTCATCCGTTTCTTACCTTCTTTCTGCTTGTTCAGCAGTTTCTTCTTACGACTCACGTCACCACCGTAACACTTGGCGGTTACGTCTTTACGCAGAGCCTTGACGGTGCTGCGAGCGATGATCTGGTTGCCGATGGCCGCCTGAATGGCGATATCGAACATCTGGCGCGGGATCAGCTCACGCATCTTCTCCACCACCTGACGACCGCGATACTGGGCGTTGTCTTTGTGGGTGATGATGGCCAGGGCATCGACGCGCTCACCGTTGATCATGATGTCCAGACGGACCATGTCGGAGGTTTCGAAACGCTTGAAGCCGTAGTCCAGCGAGGCGTAACCACGACTGGTGGATTTCAGACGGTCGAAGAAGTCGAGCACCACTTCTGCCATCGGGATTTCATAGGTCAGTGCCACCTGCTTGCCGTGATAGACCATGTTGGTCTGTACGCCACGCTTCTCGATACAGAGGGTGATCACGTTGCCCATGTACTCCTGCGGCAGCAGGATATGACACTCGGCGATCGGCTCGCGCATCTCCTTGATGCTGGTGATGGCAGGCATCTGGGCCGGGCTGTCGATGTGGATGGTAGAACCGTCGGTCAGCTCGATCTCGTACACTACGGTCGGCGCCGTGGTGATCAGATCCAGATCGTATTCACGCTCCAGACGCTCCTGAATGATCTCCATGTGCAGCATGCCGAGGAAGCCGCAACGGAAGCCGAAGCCCAGCGCAGTGGAGCTCTCCGGTTCGAAGAACAGGGAGGCATCGTTCAGGGAGAGCTTGTCGAGGGCGTCACGGAACGACTCGTAGTCATCGCTGGAGATGGGGAACAGACCAGCATAAACCTGCGGCTTCACCTTCTTGAAGCCAGCCAGCGCCTTGTCGGCACCATTCTTGGCCTGAGTCAGGGTATCACCCACCGGCGCGCCGTGGATGTCCTTGATACCGCAAACAACCCAACCTACCTCGCCGCAACCCAGACCCTGGGTATCCACCTGCTTGGGCGTGAAGATACCGATACGATCGACACCCCACACCTGACCGGTGCTCATCACCTTGATCTTGTCGTTCTTCTTCAGGGAACCGTTCTTGATCCGCACCAAAGAGACAACGCCCAGATAGGAGTCGAACCAGGAGTCGATGATCAGCGCCTGCAGCGGGGCATCCGGGTCACCTTCCGGTGCCGGGATCTTGGCCACGATCTCTTCCAGCACCAGATCAACACCCAGACCGGTCTTGGCGGAGCAGCGCACCGCATCGACCGCGTCGATACCGACGATGTCTTCGATCTCCTCGGCAACCCGTTCGGGCTCGGCAGCCGGCAGGTCAATCTTGTTCAGCACCGGCACCACTTCCAGATCCATTTCCATGGCGGTATAGCAGTTGGCCAGAGTCTGTGCCTCAACCCCCTGGCCGGCATCTACCACCAGCAGCGCCCCTTCACAGGCCGCCAAAGAGCGGGAGACCTCGTAGGAGAAATCCACGTGGCCCGGGGTGTCGATAAAGTTCAGCTGGTAGGTGTTACCGTCTTGTGCCTGGTAGTTCAGGGTCACACTCTGTGCTTTGATGGTAATGCCGCGCTCGCGCTCCAGATCCATGGAGTCAAGCACCTGAGCCTGCATCTCGCGGTCGGACAAGCCACCGCAAGTCTGGATCAGACGGTCCGACAGGGTCGATTTACCGTGGTCGATGTGCGCAATAATCGAAAAGTTACGAATGTGTTTCATCGAGCAAGAGTCACTCAAAATTAGTTAAGGTCAGTTATGGAGGCGCGATTTTACTGGATAACCCGGCTGACGGCCATTCTTTAGTCGCCAGCGCCAGTGAAATAGCGCCTGTTCAGTCAGGGGAGGATGCGGACAGGGACCACGACGCCGAGCATCTGCGGGCCGTAGCGCCCCTGATCCAGGCGGTTGGAAAAGTAACGAACCAGTAAAAAGCCCAGCACGCCCCCCAGCAGGCAGCAGAGAATGGTAATCCCCTCCCCGCCCGAGAGCAGCGGCGCCAGCCAGAGCTGCCCCAGCAAGGCGCCGGCCAACAGACAGAAAAGCGGCAGCACATAGACCAGCGCAGCCCCGCGCAGCAGACTCTCCTGCGGGATACCGAGCCTCACTTGTTGGCCAACCCGCACCTCGGCGGTCAGCCTGACTCGCAAGCGGGGAGCTTTCAGGGGAAATGCCTTGGCCACGGTGCCGGTACCGCAGTTGGATTGCTGCTGACAACCACTGCAGGCGGAGCGCCGCTCGCACTCCACCCAGGCATGGTCACCCTCAATGGCCACCACGGTCGCCAGCTCTTCACTCATCTCATTCACGGCAACACCTCGGGTTCACACAATCAGGGGATCTGACCACGACTCGCCACGCTCGGCAAGCGGGGAAGAACCCCGCATCCCCCGTTACTGCACCGCTTCGTTGTGGGCCAGCGGCTGGACCGACTCGGCGATGCGCTTGGCGGTTTCGGCAGGCACCTCGCCGACCACGGTGATCTCGACCCCCACCTCGTTGACATAGCTCACCAGCGAGGTCGCCCCCTGGCGGATCAGCTGCTGGCGCACCGCCTGCTTGGGATCGACCCGGGAGACGTAGACCGAGAGATCCACCAGCCCGTCGGAGAGCATCATGTAATCCACCGGCATACTGGTGGTCACCAGCTGGTGCCGGTCTTGCGACAGCACCTTGAAGCCATCGGGCAACCAGGTGATCTGCCAGTTCAACTGCTGTTGCGGCGCCGGATAGGCATCCTCCAGCGCCAGCGCCGGAGGCTGCTTGCTGTTGGCCAGCTTTACCAGCCAGGGGGCCGGTTTGCTCTGCAGATCCAGTTCGACACCAAGTACCTGCTCCACCAGATTGCCTTCCCGCTCGACCATGTCGATCCGCAGCAGCAAGTGGCTCTGCTCGTCAATCCAGAGCACGAAACCATATTTGTCGGCCTCTTTAGGCACCAGCCTCACCACCTGCGCCACCACACCGGCAACCCGGCTGCGGCCGGCCAGCACAGGATCATAGCTCTCCAGCACCTGTGCCAGCGGCATCTTCACCAGGGTCGACCAGATGCCGGGGAAACGGGCATCCTTCAGGGTGTAGGGATCGTGGCTGTTTTCAAAGAAGGTGTATTCGTTCTGGCGCTGGAGATACTCGATCGCCTTGCCGTCGAGGTAACTGAGGTGGGCAACTTCCTTGCCGTTGATGACGGCATGGCTGATCCGGATCGGTTCAAGACGCCCCTGACGGGCCTTGACCATGGACAACTCGAAATTCTGTTGTTGCACGGCACTCTGCATCTGCTGCAACAAGGCCTGGGGGGGGGGGGGGGGGGGGGGGGCGCGGGGGGCGCGGGGCCCCCCCCGCGACGCCATGCTGGCTACCTTCTCCACTATTCTCTCGACCCTCACCCTGGCAGTTGCCGGCATCGGCGCCATCAGCCTGCTGGTCTCC
>NZ_JBSTYP010000108.1:0-5947 GCF_054052405.1 Aeromonas aquatilis
GGTAGTTCAGTCGGTTAGAATACCGGCCTGTCACGCCGGGGGTCGCGGGTTCGAGTCCCGTCCGCTCCGCCACTAATTTGAAGGCCTTCCCGATTGGGAAGGCCTTTTTGCTATGGGCGTTTTTTGCCCATTGAGTCTCATTTTTTCACACCAGAGCCCAGCCCCACGACCGGGCTTTGGTATTTTTAGCGTGTTAAACAGCCAATTTTTGGTTTTTACCTGCCAAGAAAGTGCCAGATAGCCTGCTATTCCCGCCATTGTTTAGCTATATCAGCTTCATTCACAACCATTTGAGCGAGTCTGCAGTCGGCCAAATCAGGCTTCTGCCGCCTGCTGACTACAGGGCAGCTTCATATTGACCACCCCCTCTTCCATTTGCACGTCGATCTTGAAGCCAAGCCGTTTGGCGAGGTTGACCATGCCACGATTGCTGGGCATGGTCATGCCGGATAGCTGGCCAATCCCCTGCTCTTTGGCATAACGGATGATCTTCTCCATCATCAATTTGCCGAGACCCACCCCTTTCAAGTCCGATCGCACCAGAATGGCAAACTCGGCATCGCTCTGGTCCGGGGTCGAGATAGCGCGTACCACGCCGAGGATTTGATCCTGCAGCTCGCCATCTTGCCCCACAGCCACGAAGGCCATCTCCCGGTCGTAATCGATCTGGGTCATGCGAGCCAGCTCTTCATGGCCCAGCTCGCCCACATCGGCAAAGAAGCGTTTGTACCTGTCTTCATTGGAGACCTGCAGCACGAACTGCTTGTGAGCCGGTTCATCTTCCGGCCGGATTGGGCGCAGCAGGATATGGCGCTGATCTTTAAGCCAGGCACCCTCCTCCAATTCGGTAGGATAGGGGCGGATCGCCAGTCGGTTGCTGGTCGGGATGGCGGGGTCAGCCAGTGTGAGGCTGGCATCCAGTACCACCATTTCGGCACCGCACGCTTGTAGCGGGTGCAGGTCCAGCTCCTGAATCTCCGGAAAGGCGAGCAATAGCTCGGAGAGCTGGCAGAGCACTTGACCGAGGGAATCGATATCCAGTCGCTCCGGTGTGGCCTGCTCACGGATCTTGCGACTCTTGAGTGCCCCGATGATCTGGTAACGAGCCAGCGCCTGATTGAGCGGTGGCAAGGCAGCCACCATCTCCTGCGGTTCGGCGCCCGATTCACCCAGCAGAATGACGGGGCCAAAGATGGCGTCTTGCTGGATACGTACCCGCAGCTCGAGGCCACCGCTGCGGCGAGCCATCCGCTGCACCAGCAAGCCTTCGATGCGGGCGCCCGGATCATGCTGTTTGACCCTGTCCAGAATGGCATCTGCGGCTTGTGCCACTTCGGCCGAGGTGCGCAGATTGAGCACTACCCCGTGTACGGCAGACTTGTGCAGGATATCGGGTGAGCGCAGTTTCACTGCCACCGGATAGCCGATCTGCTCTGCGGTCAGGGTCGCCTCGATGGCGTCGGTAACGATCCAGGTTGGCAGGGTCGAGAGACCTGCAGCTTGTAAAATCGGGTGCACCAAATGGGTATCCAGTCTCAGCTGCTTGCGCTCCTGTGCCTGGCGGATCAGCTGCTGGCACAGCTCGACATTGAGCTGGTTGCCATGCAGGGATGCCGGGGTTTCCATCAACTGCTTCTGGTTGCGGCGGTATTCCACCATGTGCATGAAGGCAGCCATGGCGCTTTCCGGTGTGCGGTAGGTCGGGAAGCCCGCCTCGGTAAAGAGCTTGCGTCCCTCCTGCGCCGAGTATTCACCCGCCCAGTTGGTGAGAATATTGAAACGGCGTGCTCTGGGATGCTGTTTCAGATGGGCGATAAGATGGCTGGCCAGCGGCGCACTCGGTGACGTGAGCGAGGGGGCGTGGATGATCAGGATGGCGTCGATGCCATCTTCCTGCAACACGTTGTCCAGCGCCTCCTGATAGGTGGTGATGGTGGCATCGCTGCCGATGTCGAGCGGCGGACGAGCCAGCTTGCCGCCCCGCTCCAGCAGTACATCCACTGCCATATTGGCCAGCCCGCGACCGTTGGAGATGATGGCAAGCCGCTCCCCCTTGAGGGTCATGGAGTGGCTCAGGGTTTCCACCGCGGCAAACAGTTCGTGGGTATCCCGTACCCGCAGCATGCCGGCGCGGCGGATGGCGGCATCATAGACATTGTCGAGGCCGTGGGCCGGTTCGTGGCGCCCGCTTTTTAGCACCAGGATCGGCTTGTTGCGCGAGGCTGCCCGCGCCGCCGAGAGAAAGTGGCGGGCGTCGTGCAACTTGTCCATGTAGATCAAGATGGCGCGGGTGACGCTGTCGCGGGAGAGCTGATCCAGCAGCTGGCCGAAGTCGATATCGCAGTGATCGCCAAGGGAGATGAAGGCGGAAAAGCCCAGTTCATGCTGCTTGGCCCAATCCAGAATGGTGGTGCTGACGGCGGCGGATTGCGACAGAAATGCGACTTGCCCCGGCTTGGCGGCAATGGGTGAGAAACTGGCGTTGATCCCCTGGCCAGGCAGCAGCATTCCCATGCTGTTGGGGCCGAGCAGGCGAATGCCATATTGCTGGCAGACCCGTTTCAGCTCCAGCCGCTCCTCGGGGGAAAAGTCGGCGGCCAGTATGATGGCTGCGCCCGCACCCTTTTGACCGAGCGCTTCCAGCAATGGCAAGACTCGCTCCCGCCTGGTGCAGATGATGGCGAGATCCGGGGTTAGCGGCAGGCTGGCGATATCGGGATAGGCCAGCACGCCGGCGATGGCCTTGTTACGCGGGGTGACAGGGAGGATGGGCCCTTTGAACTGGCCCGCCAGCAGGTGGCGCACTATCACATGACCCGCCTTGAGCGGGTCCGTCGAGGCGCCGATCACGGCGATTGAGTGGGGTTTGAACAGCCGATCCAGACCGCTTGCTTTCATGGGCACTCCCGACAAAAGAGGGAAGATACCAGTCTAATACGCCTTTGCTGCGGGTTCTGTGACCGGATCCTGATCACCGTTTGTTCAGGGCATTGGCACGCAGATAAATAGCCAGTCGGGTGCCCGCACGCCTGTCTGCACAGGCAGAGCCACAATCGTCGCTTTTAGCGCAGTGAAGTCTGGTTCTGCGCGGTATCCCAGAAGGCGCGGATCAGCGGCTCTTCCAGCCGCTTCTTGAGCACCCCGATCCCCACATCAAATGGCTTGAAGGCGGGTTTGAGGTCGATGATCCGCACCTTGTCACCGAGCGGGCTATGGTCGATTACCGCCGCAGGTACCAATCCTACGCCACAGCCGAGCGCCACCATGGCGACGATCCCCTCGTTACCCGCCACTTCGGCATAGATGTTGGGGGCGATCCCCTTGTTGCGAAACCACTGATCGCTGCGTTTGCGGGCCAAGCCCTGCTCGGAGAGGATGACTGGCAGCTGCTCCCAATCAGGTTCTCCCTGACGGAACCACTGGTTCAGTTGCGGGGCGTTGCGCGGCGCGATAAAGACCAGCGGCACCTGCTGCAGGCTGGCGAACTCCAGCTTGGCGGGCAGGGCATCGGGGCGGGCAGCGATGGCGAGATCTGTCTCGTCGGCCAGGATCTTGTCCACCGCCAGCGCCGGGTCGCCGGTCTCCAGCTTGATTTCCAGCTGGGGGTAGCGGCGGCGAAAGCGCTCCAGTACCTCGGGCAGCAGAAAGTAACTGGCGGTGACCGAGCAGAAGACTCGCAGCCGCCCCTGCAGCGGTTCATCGCTGCGTTTGAGCTCCTGCTTGAGCTGACGCCACTCCTGCAACAGGCCGCCGCCGAATTCGCGCAGCTTCTCGCCAGCGGGGGTGAGCCGCACCGAACGGTTGTCCCGCTCGAACAGGATGCAGCCGGTCTCCTGCTCCAGCCGCTGGATGGCGCGACTCAGGGTGGAGGGGCTGACCGCCATGGCATCGGCGCTTTTGCCGAAATGAAGGGAGTCGGCGAGGTGGAGAAACAGCTCAAGATTGCGAAGGTCCATCTTTCAGCTCCTGGCGCGGCATGTGTGCCCGATATCCAGCGGTTGGCGGCTTGTTTCTGCCATCTCGCGGTACATTCAGCAGGCAATTATGAAGGGTTAACGTTTCAGTTATTGCAACGTACTGTTTCGAATATATCAGTTCAGGCAATAAGTGTCCCGCGCTATAGTGGTTCAGACAACGCCGCTACCCGGCATGGAATCAATCGAACGGAGCAATCACCATGGCTAACTATTTCAACACCTTGAACCTGCGTCAGCAGTTGGCCCAGCTGGGCAAGTGTCGTTTCATGCAGCGCGAAGAGTTCGCGGACGGCTGCAACGTGCTGAAGGGCAAGAAGGTGGTGATTGTGGGCTGTGGTGCCCAGGGTCTGAACCAGGGTCTGAACATGCGTGACTCCGGGCTGGATATCTCCTACGCCCTGCGCAAGGCCGCCATCACCGAGAAGCGCGCCTCCTGGCAGAAGGCTACCGACAACGGTTTCGCGGTCGGCACCTATGAAGAGCTGATCCCGACCGCCGATCTGGTGCTGAACCTGACTCCGGACAAGCAGCACTCTGACGTGGTGAAGACCGTGATGCCGCTGATGAAGCAGGGCGCCGCATTGGGCTACTCCCACGGCTTCAACGTAGTGGAAGAGGGTCAGCAGATCCGCTCCGACATCACCGTCGTGATGGTGGCGCCGAAGTGCCCGGGCACCGAAGTGCGTGAAGAGTACAAGCGCGGTTTCGGCGTGCCGACCCTGATAGCCGTTCACCCGGAGAACGATCCCAAGGGCGAAGGCATGGCCATTGCCAAGGCGTGGGCCTCTGCTACCGGCGGCGACCGTGCCGGGGTGCTGGAGTCCTCCTTCGTAGCGGAAGTGAAATCCGACCTGATGGGCGAGCAGACTATCCTCTGCGGCATGCTGCAGGCTGGTTCCCTGCTCTGCTACGACAAGCTGGTTGCCGAAGGGACCGACAAGGCCTATGCCGGCAAGCTGATCCAGTTCGGTTGGGAGACCATCACCGAAGCCCTCAAGCAAGGTGGCATCAGCCTGATGATGGATCGCCTTTCCAACCCGGCCAAGCTGCGCGCCTTCGAGCTCTCCGAGCAGCTCAAGACCCTGATGCGCCCGCTGTTCGAGAAGCACATGGACGACATCATCGCCGGTGAGTTCTCCCGCGGCATGATGGCCGACTGGGCCGAAGACGATGCCAAGCTGTTCGGCTGGCGCGAAGAGACCGGCAAATCTGCCTTCGAAAATGCGCCGGCGTTTGCAGGCAAGATTGCCGAGCAGGAGTACTTTGACAATGGCGTGGTGATGGTGGCCATGGTCAAGGCGGGTGTCGAGCTGGCGTTCGAAACCATGGTGGCTTCCGGTATCTACGAGGAGTCTGCCTACTACGAATCCCTGCACGAGCTGCCGCTGATCGCCAACACCGTTGCTCGCAAGCGTCTGTACGAGATGAACGTGGTCATCTCCGATACCGCCGAGTACGGCAACTACCTGTTTGCCAACGCTGCAGTGCCGTTGCTGCGCGAGCACTTCATGCCGACCCTGAAAGCGGGCGATCTGGGCGCCAGCAAGGCGGAAGGGCAGAGCGTGGATAACCTGGCGCTGCTGGCGGCCAACGAAGCGACCCGCAACCACCCGATCGAAAAAATCGGCCAGGTACTGCGTGGTTATATGAAAGACATGAAACGCATCGCCGTTGGCGGTTAATCAGTTATGACCCGCAACCATGCCTGGTGCGAGAAGATCGGTCAGGTACTGCGCGGTTACATGAAGGACATGAAACGCATCGCCGTTGGCGGTTAAGTCTGCATCGGGCAGGATGATGAAGGGGCGGGGATGACGATCCCCGTCGCCGGTCGGACTGGACACCCGACCGGCCAGCCAGAAAAATCAGCCTGACAGTCATAAAAAAGGCTATGTCCCAATTACGTGTTGAAAGGCTAAGCTTGAAGTAGGCCATCACCTTGAGGTCTACCATCATGGATACCCCAGCCT
>NZ_JBSTYP010000109.1:0-5809 GCF_054052405.1 Aeromonas aquatilis
TGGAGCGTTACGGGAGGGGCGTGAATATCAAAGCATGTTTGCATGAGGCGCTGGGGCACCCCATGCAACACGTAATTGGGACATAGCCTTTAATAAGTGTTAAGTCGTAATTGTTAACTCACCATTTAATCTGAACCGAGTGTCGGCAATAGATTGTGCTTGGTGTGTGCAAGCGACTCCAGTTCACGATTACTGCTTGGCTTCGGTTTTGCCGTCGAAGCTGGCGCTCCACTGGGCCAGGATGGCGTTACGCTCGCGGGCTGCCCAGCTAAAGTCGTTGTCGATCATCTGGCCTTTGATATCCGCCGGATAGCCCGCTCTCGGTTGGGCTACATCGGGGATGGCGACCACGGCGAACGACTTGTTGTAGAGGGCGTTGGCCTGTTCGGTGGCGGCAAAGTCGAGCAGCTGTTTGGCGGCTTCCAGCTTGGGGGTGCCCTTGATGATGGCGGCGGCTTCCATATCCCAGCCCGACCCCTCTTTCGGGAATACCACCTCGATGGGGGCACCCTTGGCCTTGAGGCTGGTAGCCGGGAAGTCAAAGGAGATACCGATCACCGTCTCGCCGCTGGCGGCCAGCTTGCAGGGGGCGGAGCCCGAGTGGGTGTAACGGTCGATGTTCTGGTGCAGGCCGTTCATAAATTGCCAACCCCGCTGCTCGCCCATGGTCTGTAGCCAGCCAGCGACGCTCAGGTAACCGGTGCCGGAGGAGCTGGGGTTGGGCATGATCACCTTGCCCTTGTAGATGGGCTTGGTGAGGTCGGCCCAGCTGGTGGGGGCCGGGATCCCCTGTTTTTCCGCCTCTACCTTGTTGAAGCAGATGGCGCTGAAGAAGGCGTCCAGACCGATCCAGTGCGGCTCGGCCTTGCTGTCGCGAAAGCGGCTGTCGAGCTTATCCAGACCTTTTGGTGCATACGCATTGAGCATCTGCTGCTGATCGAGCTGCATCAGGCTGGTAGCCGCCAGTCCCCATACCACATCCGCTTTGGGCTGAGCTTTTTCTGCCAACAATCGGGCGGTGACCACGCCGGTGGAGTCACGCACCCACTTGATGTTGATGTCCGGATGCTGGCGTTCGAACGCGGTTTTCAGCTCGTTGAGCTGCTCCGGTTCGAAGGCGGTGTAGACGGTGAGGTCGGTTGCTGCCAGTGCCGGGGCAGTCATGGCAGCCAGCACGGCGGCGGCCAGCAGATGGGTTCCCTGTTTCATCCTCTTCTCCATATAAGTTGGCTTGGTATAAACCAGATTGGTCGAGAGAGAGGCTAGGGGTTTTTTATGACGTGACCGTGACAACCCCGTGACGTTTTGCCGTTCCTGATTTGTCCGTGACTAATCCTGGGTATCCACTTCGATCTCCAGACTGTCGTGGCGCCAGTACTCCAGATCGAAGTCGAGCACTCGGCCGTGCTGATCGAAGTTGAGCCGCTCGAGGCGCAGGGCGGGTAGGCCGGCGGTGGCCCCTAGTGCCTTGGCCACCTCGTCCGGCAGGGCGGTGGGAAAAAAGCGCACCTGCATGCGGGCGTAGTGGAGATCGTAATGGGCCTGGTAGATCTCGGTCAGACTGCCGTTGAGATCCAGCTCCAGCAGGCCGGGCACCCGCTCTGGCAGGCAGTGGTTCTCGCAGTAGCAGATGGCACGCCCGTTGGCGTAGCGCAGCCGTTTGAGCAGAAACAGGCTGTCGAACGGCTTGAGCTGCAGTTGCGCCATCAACGCGGGCGGTACCGCCTGACGGCTTTTCTCCAGCAGCTCGGTGTGCGGTTCTCCCCCTTGCTCCCGCACTATCTGGTGAAAGTTGGAGGTGCGTCTGGGGTTCAAGCGAAAGCGCGGCGGGGTGACGAACCAGCCGCGGCGATCCTCCCGATAGATAAGGCCGTTTGCCTCCAGCTGCACCAGCGCCTCGCGGATGGTGACTCTTGTGGTGCCATAGAGTTCTCCCAGCAGCCGCTCGGAGGGGAGCTTGTCGTTGGGGGCCAGCCCCCCCGCCAGGATCTGGTTGGCGAGGGCATCCTTGATCTGCAGATATTGCGGTTTGCTCATGAAAATCCCTGGTTATGCAATGAGTTGGGCAATGGGCTGGGCACAGGGCAGGTCATTTGCGCGGTCGTTAAACGGCAACATCAACATGCATTGGTAGATACCAGAATCGCCCCTGCTGTTCAGGCTTCCTAGATTATCGCGATCCCGGCGCTGAAAATGAATTTTTTGTTGCACGTAGCGCCACCCCTTTGACCTTGGCGGGGCAGTTACCCACAATGCGCTCATTCTGGTATATACCAAAAGGAGCGAAGTCATGACCCATATTCCTGCGGCTCCTGCCGCCGTCGATTACCTGCTGCTGACCCCTGGCCCCCTCTCGACCACCGCGACTGTACGCGCCGCCATGCTGCAAGACAGCTGCACCTGGGATGCGGATTACAACCAGGGTGTGGTGGAGCCCATCCGCCGCGAGCTGGTGCGGCTGGCCACCGGCCCAGAATATCAAAGCGACTACAGCGCCGTGCTGCTGCAAGGGAGTGGCAGCTATGTGGTGGAGAGCGTGCTGGGCTCGGCGATAGGTAGCGATGAGTGTCTGCTGATCATCAACAACGGCGCCTACGGTGCCCGCATGGGGGAGATGGCCCGCTGCCTTGGCCTGCGCCACCATGAGCTCGACTGCGGCGAGACCACCCGCCCGGAGCCCGCCGCCATTGAGGCGATGCTGGCGTGCCACCCCGAGATCACCCATCTGGCCATGGTGCACTGCGAGACCACCACCGGCATGCTCAATCCGCTCGAGGAGGTGGCTGCGCTCTGCCAGCGCCGCGGCATCCGCCTGATCGTCGATGCCATGAGCAGCTTTGGTGGTATCCCCATCGACATGGGGCGCCTTGGCATCGAGTTTCTCATCAGCTCGGCCAACAAATGCATTCAGGGGGTGCCGGGCTTTGGCTTTGTCATCGCTCGCCGCGTGGCGCTCACGGCCTGCGCCGGTCGCGCTCGCTCGGTCTCCCTTGACCTGCACGCCCAGTGGCAGACCATGGAGCAGCAGGGGGGCAAGTGGCGCTTTACCTCGCCCACCCATACCGTACTCGCCTTTGCCCAGGCGCTGCGTGAGCTGGACGAAGAGGGGGGCATTGAAGCCCGTCATCAGCGCTACAGCGAGAATCAGCGTACGCTGGTAGATGGCATGTTTGCCCTCGGCTTTGCGCCGTTGCTGCCAGAAAAATGGCAATCCCCCATCATTACCGCTTTCTACTCTCCGGCCCACCCTGACTACCGCTTCGCCGACTTCTACCATCGGCTCAAGGCGCAGGGCTTTGTCATCTACCCGGGCAAGGTCTCGCAGGCCGACTGCTTCCGTATCGGCAATATCGGCGATGTGACCCCAGAGCGGGTGCGCTGCTTGCTCGCCGCCATGACCAGCGCCTGCTACTGGCAAGGGGACGCGCTATGACCAGCATGCTGGCTCAGGGTCGTGATCTGCGTGGCCGCGATTTACATGGCCATAAGCTGCACGGCAGTGGCCGCGCCGACAGCGAAGGGGATATCAACCTCGGCGAGGAGCGGGCGCGTTGGTGGGCTGACCAGAGCGAGGCGGTGCAGGCGGGATTGGCGGAAGATAGCCGCTACTTCCTCCATCAGGCCCTCTCCACCCCCTGTCTGGATTTGATCGAGGGGGCGCAGGGGAGCTGGTTGACCAGCGTATCGGGCAAGCGTTACCTCGATTTTCACGGCAACAGCGTCCATCAGCTGGGCCACGGTCATCCCAGGGTGGTGGCCGCGGTGCAGCAGCAACTCGCCGATCTGCCGTTCGCGCCCCGCCGCTACACCCATCAGGTTGCCATCGACTGCGCCCGCACCCTGGCTGAACTGGCCCCCGGCGATCTTAACCGGGTGCTGTTCGCCCCCGGCGGCAGCGAAGTGGTGGGGATTGCCCTGAAGCTTGCCCGATTTATCACCGGCAACAGCAAGGTGGTGTCCCTCTGGGATGCCTTTCACGGCGCCTCCCTCGATGCTATTTCGGTCGGCGGTGAAGCCTGTTTTCGCGCCGGCATGGGTCCGCTGATGGCCGGAGTGGAGCGCATTCCGCCTCCCACCCGCTATCGCGGTGTCTGGTATCGCGGGGAGGGTGATGATCTGCACTACGCCGATTATCTGGAGTACGTCATCGAGAAGGAGGGGGGGGATCGGCGCCTTTATCGCCGAACCTATCCGCAATACCGATGTACAGGTGCCCTCGAAGGCCTACTGGCAGCGGGTGCGGGAGATCTGCGATCGCCACAAGGTGTTGCTGATCGTCGACGAGATCCCCAATGCCCTGGGGCGCACCGGCCACTGGTTCAGCTTTGAAGAGTTTGGCATCGAGCCCGACATCATCTGTCTGGGCAAGGGGTTGGGGGGCGGGGTGGTACCGTTTGCGGCGCTCATTACCCGCGACCGTTTCAATCAGGCTGCGGCCATCTCGCTCGGTCACTACACCCACGAGAAGAGTCCTATCGGCTGCGCGGCGGCGCTCGCCACCATCGCTACCATCCGCGAAGAGGGGTTGCAGGCAAAAGCGCAGGAGGATGGCCACTTTATGGCGGCCGAGCTCGGCAAGTTGGCTGAGCGTCACCCGCTGATCGGCCAGGTGCGCGGCATCGGCCTTCTGTGGGCCCTCGATCTGGTGGTCGATCATCACAGTCGCACCCGCAATAGCCAGGCCGCCGAGCGGCTGCTCTACCGCTGCCTGGAGCTGGGGCTCAGCTTCAAGGTCTCCCAAGGGAACGTCATCCAGCTTTCGCCCCCACTCAATATCGCCCGCGCCGATCTGGTGCGCGCCATCACCATTCTCGATCGCGCCCTTGGCGAGATCGCACTTTCACCGAAACAGGAACATCACCATGACTGACTTGCAGACTGCCATCGACCCGACCACCGACATAGAGGCGCTGATCCTCGACTGGGCTGGCACCGTCGTCGATTTCGGCTCCTTCGCCCCCACCTCCATCTTCGTCGAGGCCTTCGCCCGCGCCTATGACTTCCCCGTTACTCTGGATGAGGCGCGCCAGCCCATGGGGTTGGGCAAGTGGGATCATATCGCCGCGCTGGGCCGTCTGCCCTCGGTGGATGTGCGCTGGCAGGCTCGCTTTGGCCACCCCATGAACCATGCCGAGGTGGACCACCTCTATCACACCTTTATGCCGCTGCAGATTGCCGCGGTGACCCGCTTTGCCGCCCCCATCCCCGGTGTGTTGCCGGTGCTGGACGCTCTGCGGGGGCAGGGGCTGCGCATCGGCTCCTGCTCCGGTTACCCCCGTCCGGTGATGGAGGCGCTGGTACCGGCCGCGGCCGATCACGGCTATCGGCCGGATCACTGGGTCGCCACCGACGATCTCAAGGCTGGTGGTCGCCCCGGTCCCTGGATGGCGCTGGCCAACGTAATTGAGCTCGGAGTGAGCGCGGTGCATCGCTGCATCAAGGTGGATGACGCCGTGCCGGGTATCAGCGAAGGGCTTAACGCGGGCATGTGGACGGTGGGATTGTCGGTTTCCGGCAACGAATTTGGTGCCACTTGGGAAGAGTTTGCCGCCATGAGCGAGGCGGAGATCGCCGCTCGGCGCGCACCGGCCGAGGCCAAACTGCGGGCGGCGGGGGCGCACTATGTGATTGATACCCTTGCCGACATCGCCCCGGTTATCGCCGATATCAACCGCCGTCTGGCTGCTGGCGAGCGGCCGTAGGCCACAGACTGCTGATAAACCCCTGGACGCCGATCCCGGGGTTTGATCTAATTGCTGCATGGCCAATAAATGGACTGCACCATGCTCAGAGAACCCGCACCCCAACA
>NZ_JBSTYP010000110.1:0-5386 GCF_054052405.1 Aeromonas aquatilis
TCTTGGCCTCATCACCCAGCGCTTTAACGGCTGCGGCGCCTTGTCGCCAGCTTCCAGTGGCCTCGTCGTAATGCACCTTGCCCTCGGCGACTAGGCGATCGAGATCCGCCATGCTGGTGATGGCAAACCCCAGCTCGCCTGACAGGGCGGCAAACTGACCATTGAGGCGGGCCTGAGTCTCGGAGCGCAGCCCCTGCGCCTCCCGGAGTGCCAGCTCAGCCTGCACCAGCTGGCGCAGGGCAGAGGCAAACTGGGTGATCTGGATGATGGACTCGACCGCCATGGCGGCCAGCAGCCCCTTAACGGCAGCGCCCAGTGCCCTGACCCCAATGGCAGCTCCTGCTGCTGCCGTGCCCGCTGTCGTCATGCCGCCTGCTGCTGTCGCGGTCGCCGCGGGTATGGCAATAAACTGGGCGTAGAGGCTGCGCAGATCACCAATCCAACCCGCGATTTTCAGGCCGACCCAAGCCTGGGCCAGTACGGTCAGTGCGGTGCGCCACTCATAGAGGGTCTGGATCAGCGACTTGAGGGTTTCCCCCATGGAGATAAAGCCATCGGAGAGGCGCTGCGCCCACTCCTGCAGGCGGCCATCCTTGGCCATCGCCTCAAATTCGGCATTAAGGTTGGCCAGCTGGTTTTTGAGCCAGGCCAGCGTCCCGTTCTCTGCCACCATCCGGTAAAACTTGGCGAGGTTGTCCTGAGCATTGGAGATAAGCCCGGAGAGCAGACTCATGTTGTCGGCAGCCGCACCGCGCGATTGGCTGGCAATCTCATTCATCAGGGCAGAGATAGTCTCGCGACCCAGCTTGCCCGCCTCAGAAAGCTTCTGCAGTTCGGCGGTATTCTTGCCGGTCACCAGCTCTAGCATCTGCCAGACCGGCACGCCCCGCTCAATCAGCTGCAAGATCTCCTCTCCCTGCAGCTTCTGCTTGGCCCAGGCTTGGCCGAGTGCCAGGGAGATGCCCTGCACCTCTTCAAAACCCCCGCCCAACTTGAACGCTTGATCGACAATGCCCTGCATGGCACCCGCCATGGGGTCAATGCCGAACGCCTTAAGGCGCACGAACACCTGGGTGACTTCACTGAGCTGCAGGGGGGGGTTCTTGGCAAAGTTCTGGATCCAGGCTGACGCCTCTTTGCCACCGGCAATCGACCCCATCACCGCCTTGAGCTGCACGCTAAGCCGCTCGGCCTGATCGCCGGTCTGGAACATGGCGAGCAGTTGGGTCGTCAGAGTCTGAATACCGAACCAGGTACCCGCCAGCGCCACCAGGCGGCCGGTCAGGCTGCCGATGGCCCCTTGAAAACCACCGGCCTGCTGACTGCCTTGGCGAAGCTCGCGCCCCAGCCGCTCGGTCTGGGCAACACTCTTGGTCAGCTCACGCTGCAGGCGCTGCTGTTCCTGGGCAAGGTTCCTGGTATCGAGCCCGGACTGCTTGAGCCCTGCGTGGAGGCGGGTATGACTGGCTGACTGAGCGACCAGCTGGCGCTCCAGTTGCTTGACCTCGGAAGCCAGCAACCGCTCTTGTTCGGCCAGCGCCTTGGCATCGCCACTGCCCGCTTGTTGCTCACGGCGAAACTGCTCCAGTTTGTCACGGCTGAGCACTGTCGCCAGTTCGAGCTGGGTCAGGGCCGCTTTGGATTCATTGAACTGCTGGATCTGCGCTTGCTGGCGGCTTAGCGATTCGAGGCTCTCGGCCAGCTGCGCCGTTTCGGCGGCCGTCTCGTCCGAGATAGGGCCCAGCTCCTGCACCTCACCCGCCAAGGCGGCCAGATCCTCCCGGCCGGTGACCTTGGCTGCAAGCTCCAGGGCAAGTTTGAGGGTGGTAGAGGTGGACATGGGGCATTCCGAGCAGATTCAGATTGCCCCATGGTAAAGGGATGGCAAAATAGGAGGGTTTATGAAGAATTACTGTGATGTCACACAAACCATCTGCTGTTGATTGTTATTTGGTCACAGCTAGGTACCCCCGACGTCTTCCCCCCTTACAACCCATAAAAATCTTATTGATTAATTTATTGATTTGGCTCAAAAGTAGCTCATTCCGCCCTTTCCCCTTAGCCCACAGCCCGTTAACATGCCCGCTTAGCAAAAACGCTTCGTTAGAGTCTCCTCATGGACTATACCATCCATACCTTGGTAGTGAGCAGCAGACTAAAGGCTTTGGCTAAGAGGTAAACTTGTACTTCAATGATTTAAAACAGATTTTGGGTGAGTAATAAAAATGGTACAGGGTTTACGAAAGACTCTGTTATCTAATTAGTACGGTTTTCCATCTAATCACTGTTAGATCTTCCAGAGGATACTTAAGTTTTTATGTCAGAATTTGAGATCGCAATTTCTACACTTCTGCTGGGTTTTATACTTGGTCAGGCTATTGACTTCACAAAATATCGCTGGGATATCTATCGTAAGAAAAGAGCTATTTCTGATGAGGTTTTGGATATCTGTGAAAATTTCAAGGAAAAAACTAGTAGGGTAAAGACAATACTTAGAGAAACCAATACTGGCGAAGTGCATGGAGCTTGGATACCTGCAAGCATCTCGCGTGTCATTTTTAATCATCATTACGCTGAAGTTGCACCATTTTTTACTCGTGAAGAAAGAGTGGAATTAACCGTAATTTACCAGTGCGTTGATAATTTCAATGAAGTGTTATCTACGGGTGATTACAACAACTTGGTTAGCTACAACAAATTAATGCTCTCTTTGTACTGTCAAAGCCTCATGGGATGCGCGACTATCGAGTATTATTTAGTTCACAAAGGTAAACTGCGTATCAATGACAATAACGAAAAAATGGAAAAGATACAGGCAGAGATACAAGAACTTGTTGACAAATACCACACTTAAATTATTTTAATTTAAAAAGAGGAACAGATATGTCACTCAACATACCGGCTATGATTGGAGTATTAACTCAAGGTGTAAAATTGTGGTGGGAACATGATGAACTTAAAAATAAAAAAAGAATGGAAGTGTTGAACTCTATCGGTCAAGTAATGCATGCTTGTATTAACACAAAAGCATATTTATATGATATTCGTATTTTAAATATCGCGGCCAACCGTGAGAAAGAATTGTCAATTGCTGCTGCATGGCAAGATGCTGCTAATGCTATTTATCATATCGACCAGAAGCTGTTTGAGTCAAGCCAGATAAAAGCGCTCAGTTGGGCTGACCCACAAATGTGGCATTCAAAAAGAGCTGAGGGTGTAGTCGTAAAACTTGATTTACTTATTGAGCAATGTGAATGGCTAAAAAAAGAATTAGATAAATAAACAGAAAGTCATTCAAGAGAAATTCACATTCTTACTGCTATCACTTTGATTACATCTTTTGTGCAGTAACTATGCTGATGATTTTTCATTAAAAATAGCAGTAGGAATAAATAATGCAAGAATTAATAGCCTCATCTTTAGCTAATGTTGGGCGGGAGTTTCAGGAAAATGAATTAGCCTACTTAGCTCTAACGACAAAGATTGAGACATATCAAATTAAATTAAATTAAACTATTAGGGCGTGAGATACGATATGATATTTCCACCCATATTTCCTTACGATAATTAACCATCCCGTTATGGCTAAAATAAACTGAGATATATATGAAAAAATACAAGCTAACCAATGAACATAAAACAATAACTAGATGGTTAGGTCGCGAGGAAATAGAGTCAAAGCTGTACCGCATTGAAGCGCTTGTAGACTTCAATGATATTAAAAAAGGTGATTTAGGTGGTTGGATTGAAAGCGAATTAAATCTATCACAAGATGGCTTATGCTGGATATACGATGAAAATTCAACAGTCTCAGATAAAGCCATCGTAAGTGGTAATGCCAAGATCACTGGTTTTTCAAGTATTAATGGCTTTTGTAAAATATATGACAATGCAACAATTAACAGCTCAGATATAAGAGATACATCTGAAGTGTTTGGTAATGCCGAGATAACTGACAGCTCAGTTAGTGGCGAGTCAACTATTTTCGAAAATGCAAAAGTTAAAAACTCTCATATCATAGGTGATGGTCGATACTCAGAAGAGTATACCAAACAAAAATTACAAATATATGGTAATTCGCAACTTCTAGGTGTCAGAATAGACGGCGTACCACACATATATGAAAATGCAATACTTGACAAAGGCATATCTATTGAGCACTCCCCAAGGATATATGGTCGAAGTATATTACGAGGTCAGGTAAAAACTGATAACATTTTTTCCGCAGAAGCAACATTATTCATCCTTGATGACACTGAAATTTTTGGTAATGCCGTAGTAGAAGCTAAAAAGAAAGATGAAAAAGAGTGTTCACTCTTCATTAAAAATTCAGCCAGGATATACGGAAACTCTCATGTTGTTGGTTCAGGCTCAATAAACGACCGTGTTCGTATCTATGATTACGCAAAAATTAATGGTCTTTTTCATATCGCCGATTATTGTGAAGTTTTTGGTGAAACAAATATTTCTGGAAAATTTAAAACATGGTTATTTGGTCATGTTAAAGTATCTGGCGTAACATTTATATGTGCTGATAAAAAAACAATCAGCCTCGAAGGGAGAAAAAATATTCAAAACAAGATGATAACACGAAACTTATTTCTTGGGCTTTTTTGAGCAACAACAAATGGCGGGTCTCCCCGCCGTTTTTCATTACCCCTCCGCCGCTACCGTCACACCGTCACCGGCCGATCCACATAGAAGGGTGCGGTCTCGCCATCCACGGCCAGCAACTCCCCCTCCAGCTCGATCTCGATGGGCTTGTCGCTCATAAAATCCACCGCCTTTTTGGGGGACAAGCTGGCACGGGGCACCGTCAGTTTGATGGCCTCGCCGCTGACGATACTGCGGCCATCGAGCAGCAGCCGCGCCTTGATCTCCGGCTGGATGTTGCCCGCGATGCGGGTACCGGTCACCGCATTATAGGTACCGCTGACCGTCAGGCTGCCGCCATCGGCTACCGAGCTACCTTTCACCGCCCGCACCAGCCCGAGCGCATAGTTGACCTCGATATCGGTACCCACCACCAGCGCCGTGGCCCCTTCCTTGATGGCCAGACCGGTTGCGGCAATATTGCTTTTGCCCAGCTGGGCCCACTTCGGCCAGGCGGGCAGAACGACCTGCAGATCAGTCAGCGTCCCGGCCCCCTGATTGATGGGGCTCTCCAGACCCATAAAGGCGGCGGCCAGCAGCACGGGCGGGATCTCGGTGGTCTTGATGGTGACCATGGCAGGCTTGGGAATGTGGTAGTTCTCCCGCGCCTGACCATATTGCCCCTTGCGCTTACTGGGAATGGAGATCTTCTGGCTGTCGGGTTTCACTTCCAGGCTATCCACATCGATGGGGCCAATCACCCCGGCCGAGACCCCGTTGGTAAAGGTCTCGA
>NZ_JBSTYP010000111.1:0-5319 GCF_054052405.1 Aeromonas aquatilis
TGGGGCCACTGGCCCCACTCTTGATGGCCTCTGTTTTACTTCACCTATTGGCCCACGCAGGTATCCGCCGGACGCGCTCGATGTTCCGAGCGATTTGTTCCCGCCCCGCTGCAACGGTGCGAGCGGGTGAACGGGTATCCGAGCGATCTGTTCCAAGTTGGGGCCACTGGCCCCACTCTTGATGGCCTCTGTTTTACTTCACCTATTGGCCCACGCAGGTATCCGCCGGACGCGCTCGATGTTCCGAGCGATTTGTTCCCGCCCCGCTGCAACGGTGCGAGCGGGTGAACGGGTATCCGAGCGATCTGTTCCAAGTTGGGGCCACTGGCCCCACTCTTGATGGCCTCTGTTTTACTTCACCTATTGGCCCCCGCAGGCGTCCGCCGGACGTGCTCGATGTTCCGAGCGATTTGTTCCTCTTGGGGTGGTAATGCAACCATAAAAACAGCATTTAGATCATGCTGTTATTGCGTTTCCGCCACCATTTTAACGACACACCACTGATTAAATACTCCTTTTCTTTCAATTCGTTACACCAGCTTTGCTGGTGCGTAATGTGTATGGCTGTGGACCACCGTTTTTAAGGGCGGAATGACGGCGTGAAGAGTGGCTATGTCGTTAAGGGCTGCACTGTTCGGGGGTACTGGAACACCGTGAAGCGGATAGCGGTACAGATCCGGTACAAAAGTGGGACAGAAGTGGGACAGAAGTGAGACAGAAGTGAGACATTTGCAGGGCGAGGCGGGGGGGGGGCGAAAAACTGGGGCCACTGGCCCCACTTTCCCACCGTCGAGACTGCTTATCACGAGGATGACTCGACGGGCGGAGAAAGATACCGAAACAGGCCGTAGGATGCAAAAACGGGCCGGAACCTGATCGCGCCGAAAAGGTCCCTAAAACGCTCTCAGAAGCGTTGCAAACTTTCAGGCAGTAAACGCCCTGCTTTGTGGGTTGGAATGCCCCAAAACGCGATACAGGCAGCCAAATCGTGACGGAGTGGCCGTTTTGGCCTGTGAAATGGGCTATTTACCATAATGGCGATTAGACGCAGTGGTTTTTTGGGCGTTGCGGTGAGCGGAAGCATGGTGTTTAGCCAATATTTTTCTTGTCTTAAGGCGTCTTGCCTAGTAAGTTACCTCTACCTTTAGTTCCTTTAATATCTTTAAGAGGTTTAGTTGTGGACCCCAGAGAAAAAGCTAAATTATTGGCGTTTGTTTTATGGAATGAATTTAACGCCAAGCAAGTCAATATAGCTAGAGTGCTGAACGTCTCTGAAGCTACTATTTCTCTATGGCTTAAAGAGATGCGCTACCGTGAGCAAATTCATCATTTAACTCAAGAGTTGAATGAAGTGCGTCAGTTGGCCCTTGGTCTGCAATCACAAGGTTTAATTGAGCAAAGGCAATCGTTTGATGTATTGAACTAAGTGGCTACAAGGAGCGAGTGATGTACGCAATAGTTTTTGATCTTGACCAAGACATGCTGTCTAAGACCTATCATGTTCCAAGTTTTCAAAATGCATATGGTGATATAAAAAAAGCTTTGGAACAGCATGGTTTTTCTCGGCAGCAAGGAAGCGTCTATTTTGGTGATGTTGGTAAAGTAGATGCGGTTGCATGTGTTTTGGCTGTTATGGATTTAGCAAAAAACAATCCATGGTTTGCTCCATCAGTTAGTGATATCAGGATGCTTCGAATCGAAGATAACAACGATTTGATGCCTGCTGTAAGAAAAGCAGTAGTATAAAAATTTTGTATTCCTTATCAGTTGGTATTTTTACGGTTTGAATGATCTTGATCGGATCCTTGGATCAAGCGTAACCTTATCAACAGAAAACAAAAAACCCACCGTAAGGTGGGTTCTTTGCCCGGTGTTCCTAGGCTGGCAGGCTTCGGAATCCGGTGGGTAACAGCTTCGGTGAGAGGAAGCAGATACCGTTAAGTACCCCCTCAGTTTAGCCGCGAGCGGCCCACTGTTCAAGTATCAAACCCTCTCTCGAACCCTGTTACCAAAGGCTTTCACCTTTGGCGCTTTGTCGTATTCGCTCGGATTGGACGCAAGTGATTGTTGCCGTAGCGGGTGTGAAGGTCGGGCAGAACGGGGAAATCTCACATACTGCCCAAGCGTGTAATCGCGCACCACAGCCTCCCAGGGCTCGCACCCTTGGGGCATCTGCACTCAGAGCGTAACGGGGTTCCAACCACGGCCAGCTCTTAAAAAACGGCGTGGCAGTCCGGCCAACAGGCGGGGGCTAAAGCAGATAGCAGCAGGACGGGGTGCGTCTCTGGAGCGCGTGAGAGGGAGCTGCCGCAAGCAGTCTCGATAGTCCGGAGCAAGGCGAGCTTATCCAGTGTAACTACGTCATTTTTAACGTAGCCAAGCAGGAGGGCTCTCCTATCTTGAAGCGCAGCGAAAGATAGGAGAGCCCGCTGACTGAGGAGGCTCGCCGACATCCTTTTCGCGGCCCTTGGCCGTGTCTTTCTCCCCTTACTTTTTATCGCGAGAGAGGATCGTTGCGAGGTGGTCAAGCGCCCGATCCGTAGGCCGTCCATCAGGCCGTGGGTTTGGCCTGTGGGCGGGGGCGTTGTCCACGGAGCGGTTGGCCCTCGAGGCTTACCGCATCAGGTAGTTCCCCAATACGGCGGCTGATAGCGCCAGTACCCACCCCACGACCCCAGCAATGCCAAGGGACCACATCCGGTCACTGTCTAGGTGACGCCGGATCTTCTCGCTGGTTGCTTGCGCCTCTTGCAAGGTTGCGCAGAGTTCGGCAGCGGTTTTTCCGGCTTGCTCCGATAACGCGGCCACCTCGATGCGCAGATCCTGCACCTCCGTAGCGACTTCTGCCCCCTCCGATTTCAAAGCAGCCATTTGAACCTTCAAAACATTGTTTTGATTGGCTGCCAGTGTCTGCCGGATGTAATCGGGGATACTCAACTTTGCCGCTAGTGCTGCCCGCTCGATCTCCCCCCTCTGCTGCTCGGATACCCGAATGCTTACAATGCTCATTTCGCCCCCCTGTTTACGCGTGTTTACAACGAGTAAACATCAATAACGGCAAGGCTTAGAAGCAATTTCGGCATGTTTTTGGTGTAAACAGCATCATGCCGTGACAGGCACGACACCGACTGTATACAGGCACGAGACCGATTGTTTACACGTACCGTGTCCCCATCGCCGCGCCTGTCTCCTGTCGTCGTGCCAAAGGGGCTCCCCCTTTGAAACCCGAGTGCGGTTCTACGAACCTGAAACCACCCATCAAAACCTTAAATTGACGGCCTGCCATTTGGCTGTCATAAGGTAAATATGATTCATCAAATCGAGTGTTTGATATGGAAGAGATCAAGGCGAAGTGGGTATTTGAACAGGGCGGCTTTGCCAAAGCGGTGATCGCCCCGACCCCAATGGGTTCTGGCTACCATCTTCATCTGGTGAAGTTTGGCCGGAATGCCGAAACGGAAGTGCTGGAGCGCCAGCGCGGCGGCTGGCGGGTATTCAAGACCACGGATGCAGCCGCGAACACGGCGCACAATATCGGCTTTCGTCGGATAGAGATCGATCTGAGCAGCCGTTAAGGGCATCCATCCCGCGGGCCGCTTTTCCCTTGCGGGTCGGCACCCGTTCTCGGCACATACCCTCGGCACACGGTATGTGCCGAGCTCACGTGCCGACAGCTTGTGCCGAGCGGCCTTCTCGGCACAAGCTGTCGGTGCATCCTCTCGGTACATGGTATGCACCGAGGCCACGTACCGAGCGCATGTACCGAGAACCCCCGTAAACCCAAGGGTTCCCCTTTTGGCTGGACGCCTTCAGGGGAGCCCTCTGGCAGCGTTTCGGCTGGACGCCTACACACGGCCAGAAAAGAGGGCCACACCGTCTTGCGCTACGCGCGACCACCCCCTTTGAGACGCCTGTTTTGCCCTTGATTTTTGCTTCGCTGCAACTCGGCGGAAACTGGCTTCAAAGAGGGTGGTCGCGAGCCGGCAAAAAGACGCCTATCCCACGACGGTGTGGCGGGCTCTGCCCCCACCTGAAAAAGTCGTTCGCTGGGGCTCTCTTGCGGCGCTGGGGCTTGCATTTTTCAGGCGGCTCCCCCGAGAGCATTCGTGCTGGACGCACTTCACCAGGACAACCCCCAAGAGCTGCCGCGCCCACTTCGTGAGCTTGCCTGCTGGCGCGTTCGGTGTGGCTAAGGGATGCCACCCCTCAGCGCCCAGCCGGATGGCTCGCCATCAAGGCGAGAATATGAAGCATCAAAACGGGAAATTGATTGCGGGATGCGGGGAGGGAGGCGAAAAACTGGGGCCAGTGGCCCCACTTTCCCGCCATCGAGGCGGCTTATCTGATCGGGTGCACCTCGAAGGGGTCGCTTCAGAATTCGGAAATTAAAGCACGTTAAGAGATCAGATACCCAGCAACTGCGCGGCTTTGCGCAAGCTGCTAACCCCTAGAAACAGCATTGATTTTTTCCGTTTTCTGAAGCGACCCCAAGAAGTGGGAAGCCTCGCCGCTTGCGGCGGGGAGCAGTCACCGAATTGATTTGACAGAACCATTATTTTGTATGAATATTTTACTCATTCACAATAAAGAGGTAAGCATGTTTGGTAACAACGATAGCACAGGACAGCCTGGCACCACTATTGAGCAAAAAGTGGAGGACCAAAAGATAAATGGTCAGTTCACGCGCACCGTGCTTGCCAGGATGAATCAAGAGATAGAAGGTGCGGTGGCTACCCAGGGCGAAATGCTCTACAGCATGGCTCACCGCAAGGATCCGCTAGATGGAACATCTCTGGTTGAGATTAATCACTCCAAAAAGCGGGTTGCCGACTTGGAAGCACAGAAGGAGCGGATCCTGCCAGTCACATCAACTGAGTACACGGCGCATGATGTGGATGCTATGCGCGAGATGAAAAAAGCCAATATCTCCGAGGATAGAATAGCCAACTACTACGAAACCAATCAAGCCAAGATCAATCGGCTGCTAAATGGCAAATCTCCGGTGAGCTAAGCCCTTGCCTGCTGTTCAGTGGTTGTTGGAGTCGGAGTGCTGTCCTGATCTCCACAGGGTGGGGCCACTGGCCCCACTCTTGATGGCCTCTGTTTTACTTCACCTATTGGCCCACGCAGGTATCCGCCGGACGCGCTCGATGTTCCGAGCGATTTGTTCCCGCCCCGCTGCAACGGTGCGAGCGGGTGAACGGGTATCCGAGCGATCTGTTCCAAGTTGGGGCCACTGGCCCCACTCTTGATGGCCTCTGTTTTACTTCACCTATTGGCCCACGCAGGTATCCGCCGGACGCGCTCGATGTTCCGAGC
>NZ_JBSTYP010000112.1:0-4715 GCF_054052405.1 Aeromonas aquatilis
AGGCTGGGGTATCCATGATGGTAGACCTCAAGGTGATGGCCTACTTCAAGCTTAGCCTTTCAACACGTAATTGGGACATAGCCTAAAAAAACCGCCGGAACCGGCGGTTTTTTGTTGTCTGACGTTCGGGATTACATGCTGTAGGCCTTCTCGCCGTGCGTGGTCACATCCAGCCCTTCCCGCTCGGCATCGCCGTTCACCCGCAGACCCACCACCAAGTCAACCAACTTGAAAGAGATCGCCGCCACGGCACCGGACCAGAGGATGGTCACGCCAACCCCGATGGCCTGGCTCTTCACTTGTCCAAGGATGGAGTACCCCTCGGCCATCTGATTGGTGACATAGTCCCACACCCCGGTGCCGCCCAGATCCGGGCTGGCAAAGACACCGGTCAGCAAGGCGCCGAGAATGCCGCACACCCCGTGTACGCCAAACACGTCCAGACTGTCATCGGCACCCAGCAGACGCTTGAGACCGTGGACCCCCCACAGACCCGCCACGCCACTGATAAGGCCCATCACCAGACCACCACCCACCCCGACGAAGCCAGCCGCAGGGGTGATCACCACCAGACCGGAGACGGCGCCGGAAGCGGCACCCAGCAGGGAGGGACGCCCCTTCATCACCCACTCGGCCAAGGTCCATGACAGAGCTGCCGCAGCCGGAGCGACCCAGGTGTTGATAAAGGCGAGCGCAGCCACCCCGTTGGCTTCCAGCGCGGAGCCCGCGTTGAAACCGAACCAGCCGAACCAGAGCAGGGAGGCACCGATCATGGTCATGGTCAGGCTGTGGGGGGTCATGGGATCACGACCGTAGCCCAGACGCTTGCCCACCAGATAGGCACCCACCAGACCCGCCACGGCGGCGTTGATGTGCACCACTGTGCCGCCTGCAAAGTCCAGCGCACCATGCTGGAACAGATAACCGGCAGTTGCAGTCGCCGTGGCCGCAGCCTCGGCGCTGGTATAGGCATCCGGACCCGCCCAGTACCACACCATATGAGCCAGCGGGATGTAGGCGAAGGTGAACCAGATCACCGAGAAGAGCAGCACGGCGGCAAACTTGATGCGCTCGGCAAACGCCCCCACGATAAGGCCGCAGGTGATGGCGGCAAAGGCCCCCTGGAACACCACATAGATCAGCTCGCTTATCCCGACACCCTTGCTGAAGGTGGCGGCGATGGAGTCAGGGGTCACCCCCTTGAGCAGCACCTTGCTGAAGGAGCCGTAGAAATTGCCCCCCTCGGTAAAGGCCAGCGAATAGCCGTAGATCACCCAGAGCACGCAGATGAGGCAGAACAGGGTAAAGACCTGCATCAGCACGCTCAGCATGTTTTTGGCCCGCACCAGACCACCGTAGAAGAGGGCCAGACCGGGGATCGACATCAGGATCACCAACGCCGCCGAGAGCAGCATCCAGGTGTTGTCACCCTTGTTGATTGTCATGGCGGCAACCGGTGCCACCGCAGCCTGTACCTGAGCGACCTCTTCGGCCCAACTTGGGGTAACCAGCAAGGCAGGCAACATCGTCAGACCCGCCATCATCCATTTTTTGACCATAGAGCACTCTCCTTCCCTGTCGTACCGGTACAAGACCGGCTCCGTTTCCCTGATTGAATCTGTGGCGAACCGCAAGGTGTTGCTGCAACTCGCCAGAATCACACCCGTGCCCGGCACGGGGATGCCTCTTGCCACCTTCTCATCACGGCCTCTGCCGACAATGAGCGCAAGAGACTGTCTGACAGACAAATAGCATAAAGCGGGCCATAAATTTAAATCCTTTAAAATCATAAAATTAACTATCGACGCCCCCCGAATTGCACCAACATGGCGCGCTGACTGCGCCAACCCGCCCAGGGTCGCCCTGTCGCAGGGCAGGCGATACTTCACGCACCAGAAGTGCGCAAACCCTGAGCCAGCCCACAAGCTGACGTCATCGATATCGCGCGCTGCGGGCCCGCTCGTTTACACTGACAGACCAGCCGTTTCCTGTTATCCGACCACGGCACACCATTACGCAGCACCTTGTTTGCAAGGTGATGGCAGGCCCAATCCGAGGAACACCATGCAGTTCGATCGTCTCGACATCAGCCTCTCCCACTACCGTCATCTCGACCGGGAGCATCGCGCCCACATCGCGCTGCTGGGGATAGTGATGCTGGCCATCATGGCCCTTCATCTGTTGCTGCTGCCCCACTTACCTTACGAGCGCTTTTACGCCGTCAGCTTTGGCTTCGAGGTGATCAACTGGCTCACCATGCTGTTCCTGTTCTGGGTGGTGCAGTGCGCCCACCTGCCCACCCACACCTACCGCATGCTCTCCTGCGGTCTGATGTTGTGGATCATGGGGGCCACTGTCGACATCATGGATGAGCTGGTGGCGCAGCCACTCTGGCTCGCCATCTATGCCGAGGATCTGCTGCGATCCAGCGGCATCCTGCTCAGCAGCATCGGCATACTGAGCACCCTGCATCACCTCTTTCACATCAATGCCCAGCTCAGACAGCAGGCGCTGTTCGACGATCTGACCAGACTGCCAAACCGGCGCTACTTCCATCAGCAGCTGTTTCTGGAGCAAGGGGGGGGTCAGGCGCTGATCCTGCTGGATCTCGATCACTTCAAGGCGATCAATGACAACTACGGCCACGATATCGGCGATCGGGTATTACAGCAGTTTGGCGAGCTGTTGCAGCAGCACTGCCCGCCCGGTGCGCTGGCGGCCCGTGTCGGGGGTGAAGAGTTTGCCCTGCTGCTGCCCGTCGCCCACGAAGCCGAGCTGCAGCAACTGGCCAACACCCTGCTCATTGCGACCCGCACCATAGCCCCCGACCCGGCCCATACCATGACGGTCAGTCTGGGAGTGGGGATCCGCGAGCCCAAGGAACCGGCAGTCTCGCTGTTCAAACGGGTGGATCAGGCGCTTTATGGCGCCAAGGAGGCGGGCAGAAACTGCTCGGTATGGGCGATGCCGACTAACAAGGAGGCGTGAAGAGCTGCCGATTGATTGCCGATCACGGCGAAACATTGCTGCTGAAACAGGGGCCCAAGAGCCCCTGTTTGATGGGGAAAATCCCCTCGCCTAAAAGCGGAAGGTAAGACCGATATTGGCCTGCCACTGGGTTACCAGCTCCCCGCGCACCTTGAACACGCACTGCTCCGGGTTGCAGAGAAACTGGTTGTTGTCGTTGACCAGCGAGCCATAACCGCGCACCTCGGCCCGCAGCGCCAGATTCTCACTTAGCCGCGGCTGCACCCCAAGCGCCAGTGACATGGAAGGGGTAACCTCGCTGTCGTAAGCGGCAAAGCGGGTCACCCCGATCCCGGCGCCGATATAGGGCGCCATCAGGTTGTCAGAGAGGGTCAGCGCACCGGCAAAGTGCAGGGTGTCCACCGTCAAGCGGTCCGGCTGGTCGGGAGAGAGGGTGGTGGACTGATGGCTGTAGAGCAGCTCGATCATGCCGGGATCATCCACCTCCTTGCTGATAAAAAGACCCCAGCTGCCGGAGCCCTGTCCCTGCAGTGAATCAAACGATGCAGAAAGCGGCACCGGCTGCACCACCTCGTCACTCTTCTCGAAGTCGATGGCTGAGCTGTAACCAAAAAACGGCGTCACCTGCCAACCGGATGTGGTCGCGGCTTCGCTACTCCAGGCCTGCCCGAGTGGCAGCAACAACCCCATCATCGCTATCCCGGCTCTCTTCATCATCATCCCCTGCTCCCTGTGTGATTGTGCAGAAAGCATACCAGAGGCGTCCTGCGCCCATCCTAAACAGCGGCTGTACCGGATCACTTTCATCGCGGGATTTCCCTCTCGCCGGAACCTCCGCCGAGCCGCCCCACTGGCGCCGCTATGCGCCCCTGCCACCATCCATCGACGGTTAACCTCTGCCACGTATGCTGGCGCCAAATCGGGTCATCGGGACCTGTCATCACCACTCAAAAGGACATCAGGGAATGGTTGCCGCGCAACTCAACGACCCCAAAACTACCCTCGCGGATACCCTGCGGGCCACCGCGCATGCCATCGACGAGAACCACATCAGCCTGCGCCAGATGCTGGAGCTGGTGGGCGAGCAGGGAATGCTGCTGTTTTGCGTGCTGCTCACAGTCCCCTTTCTGCTGCCGGTCTCCATTCCCGGGGTCAGCACCCCGTTTGGCCTGTTGATCCTCTTTATCGGGATCGGCATCACCCTCAATCGGGTGCCCTGGCTGCCCGCCATGCTGATGGAGCGCCGCTTCGCCGCCGACCAGCTCAAGCCGACCCTGCACAAGGGGGCGGATCTGCTGGCCCGGGTCGATCGCGTTATCCGCCCGCGCCTGCTGGTGCTGACCGGCAGCAACACGGTCAACCGCTGCAACGGCCTGCTGATCATGCTGGCCGCCCTGCTGCTGATGCTGCCCCTGGGCGCCATCCCCTTCACCAATGCCATGCCTGCCTGGGCGATCCTGCTGCTGGCCACCGGCATGTTGCAGCGGGACGGCCTGTTCGTCGCCAGCGGCTACCTGCTGGTGAGCGCGACCCTGGTCTGGTTCAGCGTGCTGGCCATCGGCTTGCTGATGGCAGGCCAGAGCGCCACCAGTTTGCTCGGCTAAAGGAGAGGCAAAGAAAAAGGGCGACCAGATGGTTAATGCCAGTCAGTTAAGCCTGACTGGCATTGTTTTTATTGGCTTTTTTCACACTGTACTTCTGTGGCCTTGGCTTCACACAGCGGGGGT
>NZ_JBSTYP010000113.1:0-4362 GCF_054052405.1 Aeromonas aquatilis
CTGGAGCGTTACGGGAGAGGCGTGAATATCAAAGCATGTTTGCATGAGGCGCTGGGGCACCCCATGCAACACGTAATTGGGACATAGCCTTCATTTTCACTTGGCAGTTTTTATGAATGGAGCTCACTTCCAGCGCGATGTTTACTACGCAGATGCCATCATTAAGGAATGGTTGCGTATCACAGGTAACCGGGGCAGAGGGCATAATTGCAATCAGAAAAAGGCTGAGTATCGGGAGTGCGGGATTGGCATGGTTGGGCATGCCGACAAGACGAAACGAGGCTATTTACAAAAAGCCCTTGCTTATCTGACCAAATCAGAGCCTGCCGCCAGGCTGAAGCTCAAAAAACACCGAACTTTCTTCAAAGGCAATCTTCCCAAGCACGTTACAGCACGAGGTAGGCCTCGGTTGAAAGTGTAGGCTGCGATGACAGTATCTTCAGTTAATCAGGCTGTGAAGTGCATATTTCAATTCACGTTAAGTGAGATAGCAGCATGAGTCAGTTAGCTACCGCGGAATTTGTTATTTGTTTTTAGTGAGTATGAGACGGATGTTATTTAGCTTTGTCTAAATACCGTTCGTGATAGATGAATGGTGGCTGGCCGTCAAGGAGTGAGGGTGGGTATCGTGTCCTGGTGAGGGTAGGTGTCATCATCAAAGGTGCTGTAATGCGTCAAGATGCATTTATTTTATCTGAGATGTAGAGTAGTGTGGGTATAGTCATCAATGCTCACACCAAGGCATGTAAGTACTATATGGATGGATGTAATTTGTTCAGTGTGGATGGGATGCATTAAATAAGAGTGACATTTCAACAAGCCATTGCAACCCATGCGTGAAATGGTACTTTTTACCCGTGCGATATCTCTTGGCAATCAAAAGAGGTAGGTGACAACATTGGAATGTTGATATAATCTGATTAGATAACTAAATATTGTTGTCCTTTATTATCCAATCTATTGAGCGAGAGGCAATTGATGAGTGAATTTTTGAAAGTCTTGTTGAATGTGCGTAGTCTGCGAGCCGCACTGCGTGAGTTGTCCCTGGAGCAAGTACAAGAAGCTCACGAGAAGATTGAAGCGATTTATCTGGAACGGTTGGAGCAGACAGAGAAAGAGCAAGCAGCCCAAGCTGAGCATCGGCAAAAGCTGGCTGAATTTCAGGCGATGTTAGCGCAAGCAGGTATTGACCCCACTGAGTTGGTTGGCAGTACTCCAGCAGCTGCAACTGCGACTAAGGCCAAACGAGCACCTCGTCCCCCGAAATACCGTTACGTTGAGCATGGTGTAGAGAAAACCTGGACCGGTCAGGGCCGTACACCCAAGTTCCTAGTCCAGCAACTGGAGCAAGGTCGTCAGTTGGATGACTTTCTCATCTGAATCGACAAGGCCATGCAGATAGTGTGTGGCCTTTCTGTTTGCACGCTCCGTGGCTCAATTAATGCCGGCTCTTGTCGCTGCGAGCTAGGCTGTGTCCTTAATGTTTCATTGTTACCAGCTGACTGATGCACAATGAGGCTCATCGAGCCCCTGTTTCCATATCGCCGTATGAGCGAGCGCCACTTAAAAGAGTCAAACAGGGTAGCCCCTAAAAAAGTGCGTTTTACTTCAAGATTGCTGCTATGTTATAACATAGCTAAGGCATCCTTGAGTTATACTCTGCGATATTTATAATGACAGCTCCTAAACCCTTGTTACATGTTGATCGGCTCAGTGCTGTTAGCCCTGCGGGTTGGCAAGCGTTGGTCTCGGCGACCTTTAGCATGACTGAGGGTGAGTGTGTGGCCGTGATTGGTCCCAATGGCAGCGGTAAATCGAGCTTGCTCAAAGCGATTACGGGTGAATATCTCGCGACTCAAGGAACGTTGACCATAGACGGTGTACCGGTGAGTAAGATGTCGCCCCAGCAGAAAGCGAAGGTGATCGCGGTGGTAGCACAGAATGATCACGTAGACCCACGCCTGAGCGTGCGTGAATACGTCAGTCTTGGCCGCGTACCACATACGTTTTGTTGTTGCCAGGATCGCCATGAGCGGGTGGTATCTAAGACGTTATACGAGCTCAATTTGGCCTGCAAAAGTGCGCGCAAAATGGGCTCGCTGTCCGGTGGCGAGCAGCAACGTGCGCATATTGCACGAGCGTTTGCTCAAGAACCGCAGTTGCTGTTGCTCGATGAGCCGACCAACCACCTTGACCCATTGGCGCGCCTAGAGCTTTTAGAGTTGGTGCGCCGTAAAGGCATTGCCTCGATTGCAGTGTTGCATGATCTGCCGTTGGTGACTCCGTTTGCCGATAAAGTGGTGCTGATGTCGCAGCAATCTGTGGTGAAGTGCGATACGGCCAAAGCAATTATGCAAAACGAATACATTACTCCGATTTTTGGATTGCAGGTGTTGACCTTCAATCACCCACAAGAAAGCCGCTCGATTCATCATTTTGAAGCCGCGTCACACTCTATTTGTATCTCGAAAGGAATTGCTTAATGAACTGGTTTGCCGCTTTAGCGTTAACGCTGCCGATGGCTGCAGTGCACGCTGCCAGCACCCAATACCCTGTGACCGTGAACAGATGCGGTAGTCCGTTGACGATTGAAAAACGTCCTGAGCGCGCTGTGTTTCACGACATCAATATGTCGGAGATGGCGTTTGCGTTGAGTCTGCAAGGCAGCATGGTTGGCGTGACAGGCATCAGCGGCTGGTACAAGATGTCACCAAGCTTCAAGCATCAATTGGGTAACATCCCAGAGCTTGCGCCTAAGTACGCCACACTGGAGACGCTACTCGCTGTGAAACCGGATTTCTTCTTCGCCGGTTGGAATTACGGCATGAATGTTGGTGGTGAAGTGACGCCTCAGACGCTTGCACCGTACGGCATCGATACCTTGGTGCTGACTGAAAGCTGTGTGCACACGCATAAAGTCGATATGCCCGCGAGCATGGATTTGCTATACGGCGACATCGAAAAGCTTGGTGTGATCTTTGATCGCCAGGATAAAGCCGAAGCGCTGGTCGCCGATTGGAAAGCGCGTTTAGCAGCATTACCAAAGCCTACGGTGGGAGCCAAAGTGCAAAAAGTCTTCTTATACGACTCGGGGGAAGACAAACCATTTACCGCAGGTAAATACGCCATGCCAGATGCAATGATCCGCGCAGCGGGTGGTAAAAACGTGACTCACGATATGGAAGCAAGCTGGGCGACAACCTCTTGGGAACACGTGGCGAAAGCCAACCCAGACGTGATCATCCTGCTGGATTATCAAACCGCAAGCGGCGCCGATTCGCTGCAAAACTTCCTCGAAAACCACCCGCTGATGCAATACACCAATGCGGTGCAAAACCAGCGCTACGTGAAGCTGCGCTACGAGCAATTAACCCCTGGGCCGGCGAATGTGGATGCGATTGAAAAGCTCTCACATGCGTTTTATCCGAAGTAGCCTATGTCGCTAAAACTCAATGCTTATAGGTTGATGTGGCTGTTTGGGTTCGTCGCCCTAGTCGTGGAGCTTTTGCTGAGTCTACGGTTCGGTTCGATGACTTTTTCGCTCAACGAAGTGCTGACAGGCTTGATGTCGTTTGGCAATGGGCAGATGGACATGATCAGCCGTATTTTGGTTGATTTGCGGTTGCCGCGGGCTTTGCTAGCCATCATCGGCGGAGCGGGTTTAGCCATGGTCGGAGCGCTGTTGCAAACGGCGACCCGCAATGACTTGGCTGACCCGTTTTTATTTGGTTTATCGGCAGGGGCATCGGCGGGGGCTGTGTTGGTGATCACTCGCCTTGGCGATGCATTGGGCTCTTGGACGCTGCCGGTGGCGGCATTTTCCGGTGGCATTGTGTCGGCGTCGGCGGTGATTATTTTGTTCTCGATGCAGAAAAAGCGGGGCAACAATAATCTCGTGCTGTGCGGCTTGGCGATTTCATTTTTGTTCGGCGCCGTGACCAGCTTTTTGATCTACTCAGGTGATCAACGTGCGGCCAGCACGATTCTGTTTTGGACTATGGGCGGCTTGGGGCTTGCCCGTTGGGATAATCTATTGTTCGCTCTGTTTGGCCTACTATGTGTTGTTGGTTTGGCGTTAAAGCGCTATCGCGCGCTGGACACGCTCTTGGTGGGAGACCAGACCATTCATTCACTGGGGATTAATGTGCATCGCTTGCGCAGCGAAATCTTTATCTGTTGTGCCTTTTGCACCGCATCGATTGTGGCTCTCACTGGTGTAGTTGGGTTCATTGGTTTGATGGTGCCGCATCTTGTGCGCCCGTTTACAGGTATGCTCTTTGCTGAAACTGGCATACACACCCGCACCATCGCTACACAACACCGCATCCGGTGACACCAACGGCTTCAACACCGCGATGACCG
>NZ_JBSTYP010000114.1:0-4163 GCF_054052405.1 Aeromonas aquatilis
TGTTGAAAGGCTGGGGTATCCATGATGGTAGACCTCAAGGTGATGGCCTACTTCAAGATTAGCCTTTCAACACGTAATTGGGACAGAGCCATAAAAAAGCCCCCATCTCTCGATGGGGGCTTTCTTTTTATTGGACTGTTACCTGTCAGACTCAGACCGGGAAAGGGGCTGGCGCCTCGAAGGTCATCCGCTCGCCGCTGCGGGGGTGGCTGATGGTCAGGCTGGCCGCATGCAGATAAAGATGCGGTGCTGCCGCCAGCGCATCCGGGTTGGCGTAGAGGTTGTCACCCAGGATCGGGTGCCCCAGCTCCAGCATATGGACGCGCAGCTGGTGCGAGCGACCGGTAATCGGGGTCAGCTTGATCAGGCTGTTGCCATTCTCCACCTTCAGTTTCTGCCACAGGGTCAGGGCATGACGCCCCTCCTCAAAATCCACCTTCTGCTTCGGCCGGTTGGGCCAGTCGACGCAGAGCGGCAGGTCCACTTCACCCGCATCCTGTTCCGGTTCACCCCACACCCAGGCGAGGTAGTGCTTCTCGGTCTCCCGCTCGCGGAATTGCCGGCTCAGCTCCCGGTGGGAGTTGGGATTGAGCGGGATCACCAGCACGCCGGTGGTCGCCATGTCGAGACGATGGGCGGCTGCCGCTTTGGGGTGTTGCTGCTTGACCCGATGGAGCACGCTGTCTTCATTCTCGGGGCCGCGCCCGGGGACGCTCAGCAGGCCAGTGGGCTTGTTGACCACCATGATGTCCTTGTCCTTGAACAGGATATCGAGCCAGGGTTCCAGGGGCGGTGAGTATACAAACATAGCGTCTCGCATCTTTGGTCAAAGCGGGGGCAAGCCCCCATTAGTTATGGGTTACCACGATAAAAAGTGCATGGCATCCAGCTTGAGCTGGGTCTGGTCGTTAGCAACCAGACGATGCCTGCACAGTTTTATCAGTTATGGGTCACCACAATAAAGCGGATGGCATCCAGCTTGAGCTGGGTCTGGTCGATCAGGTGGTGCAATTCTGCCTGCAGATTGCGCAGATATTCCAGCTCGCTGTCGCGCACGTTCGGGTTGACCGCCTTGAGCGCCTCCAGACGATCGAGATCCTGCTGCAGGGTCTGCGCCATCTGGGCGCGGGCCTTGTCGACAATCCCGGCCTTCAGCTCTTCGGCAATCGCCTGACCCTGGCCAATCAGACCGTGGATCACCGGCTGGGACGCAGTCACCAGCTTGCTGCCAAGGTGGCGGTTGACCGGGGTCAGCTGGCGGTTGAAGGCATCGAACGCCACCTTCTCGCCGAGGTTGTTGCCGTTCTTGTCCATCAGCAGGCGGATCGGTGTCGGCGGCATGAAGCGGTAGAGCTGGGGATGAGCCGCAGACTCGGCGACGAAGATCAGTTCCAGCAGGATGGAACCGACCGGCAGCGCCTTGTTCTTGAGCAGGGCGACCGAGGTGGCACCGATCTCGGAGCCGAGGATCAGGTCGATACCGCCGCGCATCATGGGGTGATCCCAGGAGAGGAACGACATATCGTCCCGCGACAGGGCGGTGGTGCGGTCGAAGGTGATGGTCATGCCGTCTTGCGGCAGCCCCGGGAAGCTGGGCACCAGCATGTGATCGCCCGGCATCAGCACCAGCGCGTTCTCGCCGCGATCGTCTTGATTGACGCCGATCTCGTCGAACATCTTGAGGGCGAAGGAGATCATGCCGGTGTCGTCATCTTCGGCGGCCAGCTTCTCGACCAGCTGTTTGGCGGCTTCGCCACCGCTGGAGTGGATCTCCAGCAGACGATCGCGGCCCTGTTCCAGCTTGGCCTTGAGCGGTTCGTGCAACTCGCGGGTGCGGGTCAGCAGTGCTTCGAGGGTCGCCTGATCACCGGTATTGGCGGCCAGCAGCTCGAACAGCTCGTCACGCACCGCTTCAAACACCGGGCGGGCGGTCGGGCAGGTCTGCTCGAACGCATCGAGGCCATCGTGATACCAGAGTTGCAGGGCGCGCTGGGAGGTGCCCTCCAGATAGGGAACGTGGATTTCGACGGTGTTCTGCTGACCGATGCGATCGAGACGGCCGATCCGCTGCTCCAGCAGATCCGGGTTAAGAGGCAGATCGAACAGCACCAGATGGCTGGCAAACTGGAAGTTGCGACCCTCGGAGCCGATCTCGGAGCAGAGTAGCACCTGGGCGCCACCCTCAGCTTGAGCGAAATAGGCGGAGGCCTTGTCCCGCTCGAGGATGGACATCCCCTCGTGGAACACGGCGGCACGGATCCCCTCGCGGGTGCGCACGGCCTCTTCCAGCGCGATGGCGGTGGCCGCTTCGGAGCAGATCACCAGCACCTTCTGTTGACGGGCAGAGATCAGCAGCTCCAGCAGCCAGTCAACGCGCGGGTCAAACTGGGTCCAGCTGGCGCTGTCGCCTTCAAACTGCTGGAAGATCTTCTCGGGGTAGAGGTAGCGCAGGGCACGGGTCTGCAGATCGCCACCATTGCCACCCATCATGCCCATCACCTTGATGGCGGTCTTGTACTGCTCCGGCAGCGGCATGGGGTAGACGTTGAGATGGCGCTCGGGGAAGCCCTGAATATTGGCGCGGCTGTTGCGGAACAGGACGCGACCGGTGCCGTGCTGATCCAGCAGCTTGGCGACCGCCTGTTGACGGGCGGCGGCATCGCCGAGGTCCAGACCGGCCAGTTGATCAGCCAGGATGGCTTTGGCGTTGTCGCTCAGGGTCTCGCCATCCAGCAGCTCTTGCGCGGCGCTGGCGACCTGACCATAGGCCTGCTCCTCGGCGAGGAAGGCGTCGTAGTCGTAGAAACGCTCGGGGTCGAGCAGGCGCAGACGAGCGAAGTGGCTCTGGTGGCCCAGCTGATCCGGGGTGGCGGTCAGCAGCAGCACGCCCGGCACCTGTTCGGCCAGCGCTTCCACCATTTCATAGGCACGGCTCGGCGCCTCTTCGCTCCACTCCAGATGGTGCGCTTCATCGACAACCAGCAGATCCCACTCGGCTTCCAGTACCTGTTCGAAGCGACGACGCTTCTTGCGCAGGAAGTCGAGGCTGCAGATCACCAGCTGTTCGGTCTCGAAGGGGTTTTCCGCATCGGCGAACGCCTCGATGCAGCGCTCCTCGTCAAACAGGGAGAAGTGCAGGTTGAAGCGGCGCAGCATCTCGACCAGCCACTGGTGCTGGAGCGTTTCGGGCAGCAGGATCAGCACCCGATGGGCGCGGCCGGAGAGCAGCTGCTGATGAATGATCATGCCCGCTTCGATGGTCTTGCCCAGACCAACCTCATCGGCCAGCAGTACGCGCGGGGCGTAGCGGTGACCCACTTCATGGGCGATATAGAGCTGGTGCGGGATCAGGCTGACCCGGCCACCGGCCAGGCCACGAGTCGGATTGCGACGACGCTGGTGCTGGTTGATCAACGCCTCGTAGCGCAGGGTAAAGCGGGACATCCGGTCAATCTGACCGGCGAACAGGCGATCCTGTGGCTTGTTGAACTTGATAAAGTTGTTGAGAAACACTTCCTTGAGGGCAACGGGCTCATCATTGTCGGTGCGCACACCTACATATATAAGCAGGCCGTTTTTCTCCTGCACTTCTTCGACCGTCATGGTCCAGTCTTCGTGACTGGCTATCTGATCGCCCACATTGAAGCTGACCCGGGTCACCGGCGCCTCTTCTTTGGCATACATGCGGTTTTCGCCGGTAGCCGGAAACAACAGGGTAACCATGCGTCCTTCAACAGCAACGACAGTCCCCAACCCCAGATCCGTCTCTGTATCACTAATCCAACGCTGGCCAAGTGCAAAAGGCATTAAACTCTCCAAAGCCCAAGAGTGTGTGAATCGCAAAGGGGCGCTATGTTACCCGAAGGCGTGACCTCGATCACCATGCATATAGATGTAGAGAGACCAAATCGCCACAACCTTGATCTGCTCCCGTCGCCACGCCATATTAAGGTAGCGATATCGCCAAATGAGTGTGTTGTTGCAGGATAAATGTGCTTTTTGGTTGATAAGTGAACGGTTGAGCCAAAAATACGAATTTAATTCTAAAACGCTCTTGCAAGCGTGATCCAGATCCCTATAATGCGCCTCCATCGACAGGGCGAGCGGCAACGCAAACAACCTCGTCGATAACCTCGAAAAGCCTTTGAAAATAAGGCTTGACT
>NZ_JBSTYP010000115.1:0-4124 GCF_054052405.1 Aeromonas aquatilis
CAACCGCCAGCGTCGGCATTCACGACTTGGCAATGTCAGCCCGGCGGAGTTTAACAAGAGGTATTGGAGAACTGCTCAGGCTGCTTGATCCAGGACTGTCCGATCTTGTCAGGACACCTCAGCCCGCAGTTGCGGGCTTCTTTATGTCGGCTGTGTTGCCTTGTGAGCAGGGATTACTCGGCAGAGACGGGGTAACCGGCCCCTTTCCAGGCAAAGATGCCGCCCGGCACCCGATAGACCTGCTGATAGCCCTGAGTCACCGCCCAGGCGGCTGCGTTGTGGCTGCGGCCGCACTTGACGAAGCCGCAGTAGATCACCACGGGGCGAGCTTTGTCTTCACCCAGCAGCGCCTGGAACTGCTCCGGTGTACCGCTTCCCTCGACAATCTCGCTCCAGTTATCACCGGCCTTGGCCTCTTTCACGAAGACAAAGTTTTTGGCGCCCGGAATGTGCTCTTTCTTGTAGGAGTCCTCATAGGGCATGGTGTCGATGATCACCAGCTCCTCGCCCTTGTCCATCCGGGTTTTCAGCTCGGCCACAGTCAGCAGCTGATAGCCCCCCTGCTGCGCCTCCTGTGCCAGCTGCACCGCCGATTGCTCAAGTTTCACCTCCTGCTCGAACTGGTTGTCGCCACAGCCCGCGAGGGCAAAGCTGGCGGCGATCAGCGAGGCCAGCAGAGTGCGGGATCGCAATGTCATCATGTCACTACTCCTTTAGAACGGGAAAAACGGGGCGGGAAGTTCGCAGCAGGGCGCCCGCAAGCGTCAGTAGCAGCAGATCCCGCGCAATGGCCTCCGGCAGCGAGCTGAGATCAGCCCTGCCAAGACAGCCGCAAGAGATGTCGAGCCCGATGGCAACGCCATAGCCCAACACCGGAATAAACAGGGCGAGCAGCCCGATCACCAGCCACAATCCCCAGCGCCGGTTGGCGATGACCGCCAGCCCTGCGCAGAGCTCAAGGGCGATCAGTCCCCAGGCGGCGAGTGGAAGCAGCGGCGGCCAGATCAGGCCAAAGGCGCCGATCTGCTCGATGAACAGGGCGGGGGATACCAGCTTGAACCCGGCGGAGGCGAGGAAGAATCCCCCCAGCGTCAGCCTGGCCAGCATGCGCAGCAACGCAGGCATGTTATACCTCTTTTTAGAGAGGTATAAATTCTAACAATTCCCGATTGAGCCGCAATGGCTAAACCCGTGCCTGACAAGATAAATCTCGATTTTGCGGGGCAATAATCAGAATGGGGGTGCTAAACCCTGATGGTGGCGGTGGGGACGGGTGGCTGCGGTGGTGTCGACTGTTCTCGATCGTGCTGATGGGTCAGCAGCTCGGCAGCCAGCTCGATGGCGCGCTCCAGCAGCACCAGCAGGCTGTCGGCCGTCAGGTGATCGAGCCACTCGCGGGCCCAGATCAGGGTCTCCCCCTGCGCGGTCTGATCCAGCAGAAATACCGGCTCGTTACCGAGGTGATTGAGCAGAGGCGTGTTGGGCATGGCATGGCCCGGCAGCAGCAGATAGATCACCAGATGGCCCTCATCCTCTGCCAGCGTCAGCACCAGCTCGTCGTTGATGGCCAGGGTGGTGGCGGTTTGGTCTGGCGCCGGGATCGGGAATCCGAGTTGCGTGAACAGGGCGGTGATGAGTGCGTGATACATGACCAAACCTCGAGCTGGGTGAGAGTGACACCCTATGCGGCTGATTGGCGGCTGCTTATCACTCATGGTCATCTTTTTGTTGTTTCTGGTTGGCAGGGAGGGTGGCTGTGCCGAAATTGTGAGCTGGCAAGCATCTTCAGCGGGTCAGTCCGAATCCTAAAAAAGCGGGGCCATCGCTGACAGGGTGGCATGCAAGGGCGGCGTAGGCTGGGGATCTTCTCTCTCATCAATCCAAATGCAGGATCCTCGCCATGAAAATTGCCTCCCCTGATATCGATGCTACCCGCCATCAGCCGCCAACCCCTGATCCCACACCCCCTGCTACCGCTCGCCTTGGCAACGCCAGATTGCGGCTGCTGGATGCCGGTAACCGGGAGTTTGAAAAGGGGATCCGCCGTGGCGTCGGCCATCAGCAGAGCCAGGAGTTCAAGGCGGTCAAGCAGGCGGTGCGGCACTATCAGGCCCAGCCAACGCCATCACTGGTCGGGCTGGCGAAGATTGAGCAGGCGTTGCAGTTCTGGCTCGACTCGGGCAAGAACCGCTCCCGCCAACAGGATCCCGTGTTGCAGAAACTGGTCGATGACATCGCCGTCCGCCGTCAGGCGTTGCAGCAGGGGGGCAAGCCGCCTTCATTCCAGCTGGCGTGGGTCTGTAACGAGCAGGGGCGGGTCAACCAGCCTATCGAGAGTAACCAGCAGATCCGCCAGTGGTGCAGCGAGTTGGCTCACCTGCAACAGGAAGGGGCCAATGATCTGTTTCGGCGGGAACTGCAAGGGGGGCTCGATCTGATGTTCGGGGTGAGTGAGGGGATGATGGCGCGACGGCTGGAACGGGCGCCGACCCGTGAGGAGGTCGCGGCCAGCCACGAGTGGCAGCTGTTCTGCGGCACCTTGCGTCAGGCATTACCCGCACTGGGCGAACTCAAGCCGCAAGCCACCGCCGAGGAAAACGGCCGCGATATCCTGCTGACCCACAGTCAACTGCTGGAGCTGGGCCACCTCAAGGAGGTGCTGGAACTCGGCCTTGAGCAGAAGGTGAGCCAGCAGGGGGAGATCGGGTTGCTCAGAACCGAGCTGCTGACCGCGCTGGTGGATGGACTGGAGGAGCCCTGGCTGGCGCGTGAGGCGCAGGAGAAGGCGCTCTGGCAGGGGGCGGCCACATCAGGCAAGCACTACCAGACCGGCGTGCGGGCCGAGCTCAAGAGCCCCCTCTCTGCTACCAGCAAGGAGTGGAAACCGGGTGAACCGGTGAGCCAGAAGGCCTTCAGCGGGCTCGGTCTGGTCAGCGCCAGTGCGCTGGTGGAGGCCTTTGCCAAGATCGAGATTGGCAAGTGGGAGGGGCGCAGCGATACACCGGCAGGGGCATTTGCCGGCAAGGTGGCGCTGACGCAGGAGAACAAGGCGAGTGCCAAGGCGGAGCTGGTGATTGGCAAGGCGGAAGGCTCATTGGCGTTCAATCCGGCACCCAAGATCGTCAATGATACCGAAGGGAAGCGTTATACCCCGGGTCGCCATGACCTTAGCCTGTTGCGCATCGGTGCCAGTGCCGAGCTGGTGAGCAAGTTGGGGTTGTCGGCGGAGGGGAGCTGGACCATCGGCAATCTGCTCAACGCCAAGCTGGCAGGTTCGGCCGAGGTGGGGGTCAACGCCAAGATGGAGGCCGGGGCCGCAGCCATCATGACGCCCAATGGGCCTGTGGTCAGCGTGATGGCGAACGCCTCGGCCTTTGCTGGTCTGAAGGCAGAGGGGAGCGCCCAGCTCAATCTGCTCAAGAGCCAGTATGCCGATGCCTACAGCCTCTCGGCCAAGGTCCGCGCCTCCGCCAATCTGGGGGTTGGCGCATCGGCCGGGGCTACCGCTGCTTTCGGGCCGGAGGGTGCCAGGTTCCATACCACCCTTGGCGTGACGTTGGGGGTGGGTTCGGATGTCGGCTGGGAGGGGGGAGTCAACGCCATGGCCACCAAGGCCTATGCGCTGGAGCTGGCCGCCCGCGCCGTGACGAACTTTGACCAGCGCAAAGGGGAGCGGCTCGATGGACTGGCGATGGCGGCTGGGAATGAAAACCGTCTCTTCGAGCTGGCCCAGCGGGTCGATAGCCGGATTGCTGCTCTCGGCGGCCAGTTGGACGAACTGCAGCTGGCTGCCAGCGAGAACCGGATCCGGATGCAGGAGAGCCTGACCGAGCCCGATATCGCCGCTGGCCGCAGCGCCATGGCGCAGGCCATCGACGATGCCTTCGGTCAGGAGCGGGTAGATGAGCAGGGGGGCGTCACGGTTCCCGAGCGGGCCGCCGAGCGCAACGAGAAGCTTGAACTCACCGCCCGGCTGCTGCGGGATCATGCCATCAAGGTGTAACTGCCCGCGCTGGCCGAGGGCAAAAAAGAGGGCTATGTCCCAATTACGTGTTGAAAGGCTAAGCTTGAAGTAGGCCATCACCTTGAGGTCTACCATCATGGATACCCCAGCCTTTCAACAC
>NZ_JBSTYP010000116.1:0-4070 GCF_054052405.1 Aeromonas aquatilis
TTGAAAGGCTGGGGTATCCATGATGGTAGACCTCAAGGTGATGGCCTACTTCAAGCTTAGCCTTTCAACACGTAATTGGGACATAGCCATAGAAAAGCCCCCATGTAAAGAGGCTGTCATAGACAGCCTCTTCTATTTTATCACCGTCTGTCCACGGCTCGCCTCATCTGAACGCAGGGAAAAAGGGGGAGGGGAGCCGCTTTTACACCGGTTCGGAGGGGGCTGCTACGTGTCTGCCGATGTTACTAGAGCGGCTTGCGGCAATGATTCAACGCGTTTAGCGGCTTATTTTATAAAAATGTTTGTCTATAAAATAACGATGTTTTGTCGCCAGAGAGGGCAACACTTGCCGGGTGGCCATCTCCCCAAGGCTTGCCGAGCCTCTCCGATCCGCTGACCGATCATGTGAACGCAATAAAAAGCCGCTCATACAGGTGAGCGGCTTTGCTGGATCCTCTTCCTTTAAGCGGACTGCTTGCCCTCTTCGGCGGGAGGTGGCGGCAGGGCGCCGGAGTTGTTGGATTCGACCTTCTGCTCCTCCCCCTGCATGTTCTTGATGTAGACATCCATCTGGTTGAAGGCGATCTCGATGCCGTTCTCGCGGAACAGCTGATCGATTTTGCGGTTCAACTCGTCCACTGCCGGGTTGCGATCCCCCAGTTCGCTCACGAAGAAGCGCAGCTCGTGATCCAGGGTGCTGGCGCCAAAGGTGAGGAAGTAGACGATGGGGGCCGGCTCCTTCAGCACCCGGCTGTTTTCATCGGCCGCCTGTTTGAGCAGGGTGCGGGTCAGCTCCAGATCCGAGCCATACGCCACGCCCACCCGCACGATCACCCGGGTGACAGTGTCACTCAGCGACCAGTTGATGAGCCGTTCTGTCATCAACTGCTGGTTGGGGATAATCACCTCCTTGCGGTCGAAGTCGGTCAGGGTGGTGGCACGGATACGGATTTTGGAGACGGTACCGGAGAAGGAGCCGATGGTGACGGTGTCACCGATCCGCACCGGGCGTTCGAACAGGATGATGATGCCGGAGACGAAGTTGGAGAGGATCTCCTTCATGCCGAAACCGATACCGACCGACAGACCACCCGCTACCCACTGCAGCTTGTCCCACTGCACACCCATCATGGAGAGGGCGGTCAGGGAGCCGAAGCCGATCAGCACGTAGTTAAGCATGGTGGTGATGGCGTAGGCCGTCCCCTGAGCCAGATTGAGCTTGGAGAGCACCAGCACCTCCAGCAAGCCCGGCAGGTTGCGCGCCAGTGACCAGGCACCGCCGAGCAGCAGGAAGCCGATCAGTACGTCACTCAGGCTGATGGGGAACAGCACGGCGTTGGCGCCGGTGCCTTCACTGCGGTGCCACAGCACCATGCTGTCGAGGTAGGAGAAGACCGCCACCAAATCGGACCAGAGCCAGTAGAAGGCGACGCCGAAGATCAGCATCAGCACGGTACGGGTCAGACGCAGGGACTGCTGGCTGACATCCTCCAGATCCATGGGCTGCTCTTCGATGGACTCGCCCCCTTCCGCATCTTCCGAAGATTTGTGCTCACGCTTGGCCACCGCACGGCGGTAGGCCAGACGACGGGCAGCCAGCTCAAGACCACGCAGGGCGGTGCGGTAGACCAGGCTCCAGATGATGATGAGGTAGAAGGATTCGATCAGGCGACCGGTCAGCTTCAGCGCGGTGTAGTAGTAACCGAGCATCGCCAGCACGATCAGCGCTACCGGTGCCAGCGACAGGGCGATGGCGATCAGTGACTTCTGCATGCTCGCCTCGCCCTTGATGCGGGCGCGGGAGATGGGGAACACCAGATAGGCGGTCAGCCCCAGCAGGGCCAGGGTCATGGCCTGGCCGATCACGTCGTTACCCAAGGTGGAGGGTTCAACCACCGCCTTGGTCGCGAGCATGATCAGCGGCAGCAGTGGCAACCAGAGGTAGCGCATGCTGCTGTGCTTGGCCTGCAGTTCCGCTTTCGGGATCCGGAAGTGGGTTTCGGCGATGCCACCCGGGCGCATCACCGCCAGATAGACGCTGAACACCAGATAACCGAGGGCGAGGTTCAGGGTGATCTGGAACATCAGCTTGGGACTGAGCAGACCGCAGTAGGTGAGCAGCAGACCGCCAGCCAGAATAAACAGGCTGCCCGGCAGGCGCTGCAGCACGGTGTAGAAGAGAGCAACAGGAGTGTGCCACTGGTTGTCCTGACGGAAGCGACCAAGGTGCTTGGCGATCTTCTTCTGGTGCTCGGCAAGAGCTGGGCGCTTCCAGACCAGCAGGCCGCCGATCAGCAGCAGCGGGAAGGCGAGCAGGGAGATCCCCAGCAGCTCTTCGCGCCAGCGTTTCCAGTCCGGCTTCAATACCCAGTCGGAGGCCTGTTTATAGGCCTGGGCGGGCCAGCTGATAAACCACTTGCCATCGATGGGCTTGTTGCTGCTTACCCAGAAGATGTGTTGCTGCAGGGTAAATTCGACAGAGGCATAGACCCGCGCCAGCTGCTGCTGGGTCAGCTGCAGGCTGATGGCGTTGGTGAGCTGGCTGTCGAGTTGGCGGTTGAGCTGATCGAGCAGATTGATACGGGTGTCGAGCTGCTTGGCAAGGCTGGCCTTGTCCTCCTCGCTGACCGGTTCCTTGCTGCTGGCGATCAGGTTGTCCAGATAGAGGTTCTTCTGGAACAGCTGGTCACGTTGCTGGCTCAGTTCGAACTGGGCCAGATGCAGATCGGCGATCTGCTCTTCCAGGTTTTTGACGGCGATGGTGGGCGCCGCTTCCAGCTGCTGATAGAGCTGATAGAGGATGCGTGACAGCAGCAGATTGCCCTTGAGCATCTGCACCTGTTCATTGAGGTTGCGCTCGGTCTGGATGCCGCGCTCCAGCCAGCTCTTGGCTTGCAGGTTTTTTTGTACCAGCGAGTTGAGGCTGGTGGTGGCACCGATCAGCTGTTGGCTGAGCTGGTGATTGAGCTCCTGTTCTTTTTGCACCAACGGGCTGTCTTCGGTCGCCACCAGTTCACCGGTCTGCTCGGCGGTTTTTTCGGTGTCGCCGAGGCGTTTGGCGCTGCTCTGATCCTGCAACAGCTGCAGTTTCTGCTCTTCGCTGGCGAGACGGGCATTCTGGTAGTCGCGCTGCTTGATCGCCAGATCCTGCATGCTGGTACGGTTATCCAGCTCCTTTTGCAGGTGGGCCAGCTGCAGGTCGAGCAGGGCCAGCTCGGCACCGAGCTTCATCTTCTCGGCGCTGGAGACGCTTTCACCGACGTTGAGGCGGGTACGGATCTCCTGACTGCGCTGGTAGGCACGGCTCATGCTGGCCTGGGCCCGCTCCGGCAGGGTCTGCAAGCTGGTGAGCTGGCTGCCGATGGCGCCGAGGGCCTCCTGGGCCGCCTGCATGTTGGCCAGCACTTCCGGCTGACGGCTGTCGAGCTCTGCCAGACTCATGCTGGCGTATTCGCTCTTGATCTGCTCGGCACTCTTGCCCTTGGTCAGGGCATCGAGCTTGGCGCTGATCTCTCTGAGCTCGGTGGGCAGGTTGCGGATCCGCTGGGCCTGGGTCTTGGCCTTCGCCTCTTCCTTGTCGATGCTGTCGAGCAAGGCGAGGGTGTCGGTCAGCAACTTCTGATCCGCTTGCTGACTGATGGTCAGGGTCTCTGATTTACCCAGACCATCCAGCGCTCGCTGAACAGCGTTGCGAGAGGGAACATCTTGCGCCATGGCTTGCGGGACGCAGAGGCTGGCGAGGAGACAGAGCAGCGGCAACAGGGTAGCCGAGACTCTTTTAAAACGTATTGAGGGCATATAACTTCCGGGTTATTACGCGATATTCGGGAGATTTCCCGCATAGATTAAATCCGCGGGGATTCTAACACCGGGCTTGTCAGGTAAGCAGGGGGGAGGGATAAAAAAAAGGCTATGTCCCAATTACGTGTTGCATGGGGTGCCCCAGCGCCTCATGCAAACATGCTTTGATATTCACGCTCCTCCCGTAACGCTCCAGCATCCTGCGCCAACCCAGGTAATTCTTCAGGTAGTGCGTCGCCACGCCATGGAAACGCTCCATCCACTCTTTC
>NZ_JBSTYP010000117.1:0-3718 GCF_054052405.1 Aeromonas aquatilis
CGTTACGGGAAGGAGGTGAATATCAAAGCGTGTATGCATGAGGCGCTGGGACACCCCATGCAACACGTAATTGGGACATAGCCATAAAAAAGGCCACGCATTGCGTGGCCATTTTTGCCAAGTGAGCAATTACCAACCTTTGACCAGGCCGCCTTTGAACAGCTCCACACCTTTCTTGTAGACATCATCGGTCTGGAAAGCTTGTACGAACTGTTTGACCTTCTCATCATCCTTGTTGTTGTCGCGGGCGACGATCAGGTTGACGTAGGGGGACTCTTTGTCTTCAACAAACAGGCCGTTTTCAGTCGGGGTCAGACCAATCTGGCCGGCGAAGGTGTTGTTGATGATGGCCAAGTCCACGTCTTCCAGCGAGCGCGGCAGCTGGGCTGCTTCCAGTTCCACAATCTTGAAGTTGCGCGGGTTGCTGGCGATATCCAGCACGGTGGCTTCCAGACCTGCGCCATCCTTCAGGGTGATCAGACCCTGTTTGGCCAGCAGGATCAGGGAGCGGCCCAGGTTGGTCGGATCGTTCGGTACCGCGATCTGGGCGCCATCTTGCAGCTCGCTCAGCGCTTTGATCTTCTTGGAGTAACCGGCGATCGGGTAGACGAAGGTGTTGCCAACCGGCACCAGCTTGAAGCCGCGATCACGCACCTGTGCATCCAGATAGGGTTTGTGCTGGAAGGCGTTGACGTCGATGCTGCCATCGTTCAGCGCCACGTTCGGGGTGACGTAGTCGGAGAAGTTGACCACCTCGACTGTCAGACCGTATTTCTCTTTGGCGACCTTGGCAGCCACTTCAACCAGTTCGGTCTCCGGGCCGGCAATGGCGCCCACTTTCAGAACCTTGCTCTCTTCTTTTTGACCGCAACCGGTCAGAACCAGACCAGCCAGCAGGGCAGCCGCAACGGATTTGATGCCAAATTTCATAAAACCTCCTGTCAGAAATCGACGATTAACGATGATCACATTTGTGGACCAGGCGCTCACCCGCGCTCTGGATAAGTTGAACCAGTACTACCAGGATAACTACGGTCACCAGCATGATGGTCGGGTCAAAGCGCTGATAACCATAACGAATACCCACATCCCCCAGACCACCGCCACCGATGGCCCCGGCCATGGCCGAGTAGTTCACCAGCGTGACGAGGGTAATGGTGACGCTGTTGAGGATGCCGGGCAGAGCCTCGGGCAGCAGCACCTTGGTGATGATTTGCAGCGGCTTGGCGCCCATCGCCTTGGCCGCTTCCAGCAGGCCATCCGGCACCTCCATCAGGGCTCCTTCCACCAGACGGGCGATGAAGGGGATGCAACCGACGGTCAGCGGCACGATGGCGGCGATGGTGCCGATACTGGTGCCGACGATCAGCCGGGTCAGCGGAATGATGGCGACCAGCAGGATGATAAAGGGCACCGAGCGACCCACGTTGACCACCATGCCCAGAGTACGGTTGAGCAAGGGGTTTGCCAGGATCTGGCCCGCCTTGGTGACGTGCAGTGCCACGCCGAGCGGCAGACCAAGCAGACAGCCGAACAGGGCGGAGGCAAACACCATGATCAGGGTGTCGCCCAGGGCCGTGATGAGCAGATTAATCATGGCTTCGGACATAACCCATTACCTCCAGCTGAATGTGGTTGTCGATGAGAAACTGCTGGGTCGCCTCGCACTGGGCTTCATCCCCGAACAGCTCGGCCAGCAGGAAACCGAATTTGACGCCTCCGGCGTATTCGATGTCTGCGCTCAGAATGCTGATGTCGATGTTGAAACGGCGGCTCGCCTCGGAGATGAGCGGCGTATCGACCGTGCTGCCGGTAAAGCCGAGCTTCACCAGCGGGTAGCTGCCGGGCACCCGCTCCGCACTCATCCGATCCTGATACTCCTGCGGTACCTCCAGATGGATGGTGGAGTGGATGAAGTCACGAGCCAGCTGGGTCTTGGCATTGCTGAAGAACCAGGCCACTTCGCCCTGTTCGATCAGGCGACCATCGCTGATGATGGCCACTTCATCACAGATCCCCTTCACCACATCCATCTCGTGGGTGATGAGCAGGATGGTGAGCCCCAGCTTGACGTTGATCTCCTTGAGCAGGGTCAGGATCGAGCGGGTGGTCTGCGGGTCGAGGGCCGAGGTGGCCTCGTCGCAGAGCAGCACCTTGGGGGCTGGTGCCAGTGCGCGGGCAATGGCGACGCGCTGTTTCTGACCGCCGGAAAGCTCGGACGGATAGGCCTGGGCACGGGCTTCCAGCCCGACCAGTGCCAGCAGTTCGGCAACCCGTTGCTGGATCTTCTCTTTGCTCCAGCCTGCCAGCTCTAGCGGAAAGGCGATGTTGGCAAACACGGTGCGGGAGGCAAGCAGGTTGAAGTGCTGGAAAATCATCCCGATCTGGCGGCGAGCCTGGGTCAGATCCCGTTCGCTCAGGGCGACCAGATCCTGGCCATCGACAATCACCTGGCCCTCTGTCGGGCGCTCCAGCAGGTTGACACAACGAATGAGGGTACTCTTGCCGGCACCGGAGGCACCGATCACCCCGAAAATTTTGCCTTGGGGTACATGCAGACTCACATCACGCAGGGCGTGCACGGCGTCACTGCCTGTACCGTAGACTTTGTTGAGACCGATCAACTTAATCATGGATTCTTCCGTGCTAACAGCCTTAAAGCACAGGGCGCTACAGGCGGGGAAATTGGGCAGAGGTTCCACTGGGTTACTCTGTCATCATGGAGGATGATGCTAAGATGTCTGGATGGCCATGTCAACGCATGTTTTTACGTCTAGACGTCTAAAAAAGTGATAAGGATTTCTGTCAGGCGGATAACGATCAGGATGGTATTGTCGCGCTTCCAGATCCTGTTTCGTCCCTGCGGCAGATAACCGAATTAAAGATGGTTTATACACGGTAAATGCTGGTTTTATTAGTGTGTCAGCCCGTTTCTGTTCACATCTGCTGTCGAGCTTAATGCTCCTCCATCGTTACACAAATTGCTGCACAAATCGTTCCCTATTCGTGACCGGAGCACCTGATCGCCACTTTGTCGGCGTCAACCTTGATGCAGCGCAAGGGGGGCTCGGATAGGGATTGGGTCGGTGGCGCCGGTTTTTTATACTGATGTTGTCGACAAGCATGGAGGGCAGTGCGATGAGATTCCAACAGATCAAAGAGTTGCTGCACTATCTTGAGCTGGTTCATCACCAGCTCGGACTCTGTTACGGGCGTTTGACCAGTCAGGTGGACAGCGAACGCAGCCGGATGTTGCTGGTCTATCTGCAAGGGCGTGAGGATGCGGCCAGTGCCCATCTGCACGAATATGCCGCTCAGCTGGGAGAGGCGGTCAGGGAGACCTGGCTGAACCAGAGTTTCAGCGAGGATATGTTGCCTGCCATTACCCGCTTCGAGCTGCCAGCATCAGTCCAGACCCAGGATATCGTCACTCAGGTATGCCGTTGGGAAGAGCAGCTGGTGGGCGAGCTGAGCCATCTGGCCCGGGAGTGCCCGACACCGGCCACCACCGCCTTGCTCGAGAATCTGGCCGGGCTGGAGCAGACCCGCCTGACCCGACTGGTGCACGGGGTGCATCGACTCGACGACATGTAACGGGTGATAAGCGCCAAATACGCAAGATGATGGCCAAACAAAAGGCTATGTCCCAATTACGTGTTGAAAGGCTAAGCTTGAAGTAGGCCATCACCTTGAGGTCTACCATCATGGATACCCCAGC
>NZ_JBSTYP010000118.1:0-3699 GCF_054052405.1 Aeromonas aquatilis
CGCCAGCCATATCCTGCAACAGCAGCAAGCCGGTCCCGCACAACCCGAAGTAGTACTCCGCCTGCTCGGCCCGGGCATGGATATGACCACGAGTCATAAAAAACTCGTTCCCTATCCTGCCGGCCTCAAGATGGGTGACACCCATGTTGAGATCCCCCTCCACGCCACTGCTGGGCAACATCGCCACACGATAGAGCACAGTTTGCGGGTCAACCTCAGCTTCAGCAGCCGGATCGGCAAACAAGCCATACAGATCAGCCAACCTGGTACTCTTCTCCACCAGTTCAGCACCGGACAAACTGCCGATCGCAAAATCCACCATGGGCGGGATCATCAGCTTCATCATCATCTATTCCTCAGTGACGCTTTATCAGATGGCACATTTGCGCCTCGCCAGAACAAGCTAAAGGGTTAATCCATTAACCACAAGCGTCATCGCTGATGCCTCATCACTATTCGGACCACCAAATCGCCGAGGGACTGGTGCCGGCGAGTCTGATGTCGCTAGGCTGTGTTATGCAGACCTCCATGTCACGCAAGGGGAACTGCTTCGACAACGCCCCGATAGAAAGCTTCTGGGGGTCTCTTAAAAATGAACTGGTTCACCACCATAGATTCAAGACGAGAGCGGAGGCCAAGGCAGCGATTCAGGAATACATAGAGATTTTTACAACCGCCAACGTCGGCATTCACGACTTGGCAATGTCAGCCCGGCGGAGTTTAACAAGAGGTATTGGAGAACAGCTCAGGCTGCTTGATCCGGGACTGTCCGATCTTGTCAGGACACCTCAGGTCTGACTGAACGGATATAGCCGGTGCAATAGACGGTTTGATAGCTGTAGTTGCCAATGCTCGGTAGCCAGTAAAAGAACTGGCTATCGCCTATCAGATCCCAGGTCTTTGCCGTATAGCGCTGGGTCGCAGGCCAACGATGGTCATAGATAGTGGTAAAGGTGTTGATATCCACCACATCCTCAACCATGGTGATCTTGGCCAGATAGGAGGCAAACCCATACTGGTTAGAGCCCGTCCAGCCAGTGAATGCGCTGTTATCAATCCGCCACGATACATTCCCCGACTCACTGACATTGGTGGGCCGCACGATAAAAATCTTCCCGTCCCCGCTTTCGTGGGTGATCGTCCAGCCCAGCGGCGCCACCTTCATGGTCATGGCCGCGCCCGTTCCTGGGGCACCGGGGTTGCCGCCGTCAATCTCAAACCAGACCTGAGTGGCGGTGACCTGCATCACCCGATGCTCGCCGTTGTAGGCAGCAGGCGATACCCCCTCGACCTGGACAACTGAGTCTTGCAGATAGGCATGACCACCGGTAAAGGTCGCCACCGCCCACCCCTTGGCGGCATCGAAAGCCAGCGCGTTGATGGTCAGGGTGCCAAAGCCGGTGACCAGCACCGCCTTGAGCAGCGCCGCCAGGGCGCCCTCTGCGGTATCGCCCAGGCTCGGGGCCCCCTGCATCTCGCTTGCAAACCATTTGACCTTGTATTCAGCCATCACTTTTCTCTCCACGGGCAAGGCGCAACGCCTCACCGGTTAACGGTTGACGTTGCCCCTGAGCTGGGCCTCGAAACGGTCGGTATCCACCGCAGCCACCGATTGCAAGATGGTGCGGATAAACCAGATCGGGTAATTGGCGGCGTAGGTGTTGAACCGCAGCACGTTGCCCACAGCCCAACCGGCCCCCCAGCCACGCCGGTCAAGCCTGAAATAGGGCTGGCCGTTGTTGGGGTTGATGGGGGCAAAGTCGGTATTCACGTCCCCCACCGCAATTTGGCCCACATGCTCGCCGACCAAAATAAACGTGGTGGTGGTCTGGAAGATGATGGCCCAACGCTCTTGCAGGGTTGCCCGGTTGGTCACCACGATCGGGAAATCCGTGTCGTTGTATTCCGCCGTGCAGGGGTCGCCAATCAGAAAATCAGACCAGTTATTTGTCCAGGTGCGTTGGTCGAACAGAACCCCATAGCGGGCCCACAGGTCACCGATGATCAGGGCGCTGGAGACCAGGGTATCTGCCGCCTCATAGTTGTGACTGAGGGGCCGAGCCAGGGTGATGCGGCCCGAGATCTCCACATCAGTGGCCAGGCTCATATCCTCGACCCGGTGAACCACGGTCAGCGGCTCCACATAGCCGGTCAGACTCAGTGGGCTGGCCAAGGTCACTATCCCACTGTTCATGTTGACGTTGTAGAGCTGCGGCGCCAGCTCCTTGCCGTTCTTGTCCTCCACCCGGCAATAGGCCAGCCGTTCTCGCCCGGTATTGAGCTGCTGCCCGGCCTGTACTCCCATGGGGAAGGCACTGCACTTGGTGGAATGCACCACCACGATGTACCCCTTGCGTATGAAGGGCACCCGGCCATCTGATGGCAGGCGCACCGGATCCAGCTTGATCAGATCCGCATCGAGCGGCAGATAGCTATAGACCACCGCATTAAACCGGATGGTGTCAGCCACCACGGACAAGGGGCGCCAGATCTTGCCATCGACCACCCTATCGGGGTCAAACCAGGGTTTACCCTCGTTGCCCGCAGCCGTCACCAGGCGGCCAAAGCGCACCGATACCACCCCGGTCTGATAGTCCACCTTGCCAGTTACATCCGTGCTGGTGATGGTGCCATCGCCGTTGGCGGTCACCTCAAACCGGCGCCCGTCCGCGGTGTTGCCGCTCAGGTAAAGGCTGGATGGCGCAATGGGCGCCCCTGGTGTCCTGAATGTCACCTCATCCACCGTCTGGGCCACCAGGCTGGTGACCAGCGAACTCAGGGCAGGCACTGGCACCGCGCCGGGGTTCCATACCGTGACGGTCGCCTTGCCGGTGGCGTAATCCAGTGTCCCGGCCTGCTCACCGGCTCCGGTGGCGGGGTCGATGTTGCGATAGAGGATCCCTTGCCTGTCCACATAGACAGACCCGCCCAGGGCAAAGCGCACTGAGTTGGCCAGGATCGCCTCGCCGTTGCGCGGGGTGATATCCAGCACCAGCGGGGTGGCTGTCACTGTGTCCTGGCCCGCGCTGCTGGCGTTGTTGCTGCGGTACTCCACCTCGACCCAACCACTGTCGTCAACCGGGAACAGGTAAGCCGCCTGCACGTAGTAGATCTCCACCAACGTCCAGCGCTGGCGGGCAATGGTGTTGCCGTGGCCATCGCCATAGGTGCCGATGGTGCGCCACTCATAACGGGTTTTCGGAATGCCGCCCTGGCCATCCGGCTTGATGGTGATCTTTCCGGTGGTGTAGTTAACGGTGCCCCGTTCAACCCCTGCCGCATCCAGCAGCTTGCCCGCGCCGTTGTCGCGCACACTGATGATCGGGTCACGGGTAGCGATCACCAGTTCGGTGTCGTCCTTCACCTCCTCATAAAGGGCATTCCAGCGCAGCGAGACCATTCTGGGGGTCAGGTTCTGCTTGGCCAGCTGCAGGGTGATCGTCCCGTCCGGGTTGCGGGCCGGGTAGTCAAAGCGTTGAGTGTCCGGGTCGCCGTACTGGTAAACAACCTGGTACTCCTGGCCGCCATCCGGCAGGGTCGCCACCCGCAGGGCCAGATCGCCGGTTACATAATTGATGGTGCCGGTGGCATCGCCGGTCAGCTGACCCGCCCCGTTGTCGATGGCGGTTTTGGTCGCGCCACCGGCTTGCCAGGTCAGGGTCAGGCTGTTGGGGGTGATCCCCTCATGGGCCAGCTTAT
>NZ_JBSTYP010000119.1:0-3620 GCF_054052405.1 Aeromonas aquatilis
CATGTACTCATGTACTCATGTACTCATGTACTCATGTACTCATGTACTCATGTACTCATGTACTCATGTACTCATGTACTCATGTACTCATGTACTCATTGTGCTCTAGGTTCCACTCCAGGCGCAATGCTTTTAATCCCATGAGGTAAGCGCTCAAGAACATCCATATTTCTCAAAGCCAGAAAATAACTACGATCAAGATTTTTATCTAAAGAACAATCAACCTTCCACTTCAACATTTGAAAACCAAACAAAGCAATAGACACATCTTTAACCAGTACCCCGCCAACCATTCCAAGCTCGCGCTCAATAGTCTCTCGATCCTTTTCCTCTAACTTAGGATGAGAGATCAACTCAACCGAAACACTTTCATCCCATTCCAAATCACTGCAAACAGAATCCTCCTTTTTATGATATCCAATAAACTTACCAATCCTATTTATCAAAAGAGATAAATATTTACCATATTTATAGTCGTAACACCTTAAATAAAACATTCCATTCACGTCAAATATTTTAACAGGGTGCACTTTTTTTTCTGAAAACCCACTAGAAAGAGAAATATATTCAAAAGACATAGATAAGTCATTTGATATAGCCCTTGATATTGACAAGACCATGTCTTTTTCTGGGATAGGAAGTAGATCTTTCAGGCTTATTATTGGCGGCTCCACAAAACCAAGATAAGAAGAAACCTTCTTGCTTTTAAGCCTTGAAATAACTGAGGATGAAGATATAGGGTACTCACTCTTAAATGTTGCACTCTTAATCTCATAACGTTTTAAACTTGGGTTAAATTCCAAATTATGGGACGCGATCTCTCTATACCCGCCAAGATCCCTCGTCGCCGCAGCCTCCTTCAGACCAAACCGGTTCATTAAATCCGCGCGAGACAACCACCCTTTAGCCATGAGCAGAAGCTCAATAAATGCCCATCTTTCGGCAACCTTTTGATTTTCATCAGCTTTATCATTAACCACAAAAAACCTCCTGAGAACGCTTGATCTAATCAAAATGATCGGTACAATGATTTTAGGCTCATCGATCACTTTGATCTAGTGAGACTAAAGAAATCATAGCATTCTAAAGAGGAGCACAAAAAATGCTACGACTAGACGATGAAAGTGCAGATTATATCTACCGTCCGTATATCACAGTTAAAGGACGCCGAATCACCAGACCCAATGGTGGCATGTTCAAAATCCCACTCAACCGCCCCAAAAAAGACCAGTAAGAGGTAGCCAACATGAGCAACTGGTCTGCAGAAACGATCTCCGCCGTATGGAACAAAGCCACATTCATATCTCAAGAAAACGAGATGAAAGGGTTCAGGAAAGATCAATGCGGTGCATGGATCAACCGATCTCAATACGGAAATAGAGACAACAAATACGGATGGGAAATTGACCATGTAACCCCAGTATCAAATGGGGGTGGTGATAACTTAGGCAACCTTAGACCACTGCATTGGAAGAACAATGCCGCACGCCAAAACAATCGACTTTCATGCCAAGTCTACAGTGATGGGGTTGAGAACGTAGGCCTGTGATGAACACTGCCAGCCAACAGTCGCGATAGCTGAGGATACTAAGTAGCCTCAGCTATCGAAGACTAAAAAAGACCCGTTACAGGGGGATACAGAAGATATTCATTTTATAAAAATGATCAATCAAATTTAAAAAATGAAGATAAGGAAGCAACACAAACAATCCGCCTACACAGGCTGGAACTCCATGAGATTACCACGCCATCCCTGCATTTTTTAACCAGCAACGCTTGGGCTTGCGGCCATCCAAGGACTTAACGTAAGCATTCCACTCTTCTTTGCTCTTGCCTTTGAGCTCCTGATTCTTGCGATCGACCTCTTCTTGCAATGCCTTGCAATCGGCCTCTGCCTTCGCCTTTTCCTGCTCTTTGGCTTCGATCACTTTAAGTGCCTCAGCATCATCGACCTTGGCAAAGACTTGCTTCCCATTAAGCACCAACGTTTTATCCGATTCTTTGTAAACGCCACTGACGCCAAGCGCCCCAATCGTCAACGTGTTGTCTTTGATGGTCGCAGGAAACTCTTTGCGTTCAACCGAACCATCCAAAATGCTATTTCCATACCTTGTCAGCAAATGACCTTCACCGTTTTTCTCGATTTTCAAATATTCAAAGCGGTCGCCCTGAACCTTCCAAAACCCCAAGAATGGTTTGTCCGCAGACCCGCAGGCGGAAAGCGCCAGAGCCAAAAAAACAGCAACAACAACCCTCATGAAAAACTCCATTTTTTATTTTCAGTGAAAGCGATCAAGATACCAGAACCTTAATAAGAAGGACTCATTCAACCCAACCATTAACTCACAACTGGCTTGGGAAGCGTTGTCTGGTGTGGAATACCCGCAGAATGTGGATCTCATCCCCTTGCACCCGATACGGAAGCAGGAACGGATAGGGCTGCACCACGAGTTCTCTCGTTCCAGGAACCCGCCCGGGCCGCCCCATGGCCGGCTGAGTCGATAACAGGCTAACCAGCCGATACACTTCGCGCACAAACTCCTGTGCAACTATCGGGTTTTCTCTCGATAGGAAGTCGTGCGCATCCTCCAAGTTGAGCGCTGCCTTGCGTAGCCATTTAACCCGCATTGATACCCCACCGACTAAACTTCGCCGCCATCTCTTTTTCCGGTACAAAATCGCCAGAATCAGCCTCGATCAATGCCGCCTCAATCTGCGCGATCTGCCAAGCTTCTCGCGCCAAGTAATCCTGAATGGCTTGGTTGGCCAACCATGATTTGGTTCTACCTGTAGACTGGGCCAGTTGCCCCAATTGCTGGTCTACTTCATCCGGCAGACGGACAGACATTACGCTCATAACACCCCCTTGTAGTCAGATGTTTACATTGTGCGACTAGATAACCATCGATGTCCACCGATCTCCCCTAATTGCAGTACTGCAATTAGGGGTTATACAACCCCCAAAACTGGCGAACCGAAGGGGATTTTGAGGTGCGCATAACGCCTTTTATGTTCAATAGCCGATTTCGCATACCAAAACGGATACCCAAGTCGAAATCCGCCTCCTGTATCGCGTTTTGGCGCATTCCAACCGGTCTACCAAGGCGTTTACCGCCTGAAAGTTTGCAACGCTTCTGAGGCGTTTTTAGGGCCGGAGCCTGCGGGATATTGTTTCAGCGGGTTTTAGCGGCCTATCGCGCATTAGTCTCGGTTGCCCTCCGAGCTATTTGTTCCCGCACCGCCCTGCAAATGTCCCACTTCTGTCCCACTTTTGTACCGGATCTGTTCCGGTTCTGTACCGCTATCCGCTTCGCGGGTGTTCCAGTACCCCCGAACAGTGCCACCCTTAACGATATAGCCACTCTTCGCGCCGTCATTCTGCCCTTAAAAACGGTGGTTCACAGCCATACACATTACGCACCAGCAAAGCTGGTGTAACGCATTGAAAGAAAAGGAGTATTTAATTATGGATGAGTGGCGGAAATGGTGGCGAAAACGCCATAACAGCATGATATCAATGCTGTTTTTATGGGGTCGTCTCAGAAAACGGAAAATAAAGCACGCTAAGCCGGTGGCAGCTGTCGCAACGGCCTGAACTTGCCCGCACCGACCTTGGCACT
>NZ_JBSTYP010000120.1:0-3260 GCF_054052405.1 Aeromonas aquatilis
TTGATGGGTAGCCAGTCGAGGAGTGTGCCATGACCATCGCTCGTTCACGCCAGATCAGCTTGCAAGATACACCCTATTACCATGTGGTCAGTCGTTGTGTGCGGCGGGCCTTCTTGTGTGGACAAGATACGCACTCTGGCAATAGCTATGAGCACCGGCGTAAGGAAAAAATCTGGGACACAAAAAATCTGGGACACCCACCAATTTGACTGCAGCGTAGCATGCTGCTTCGCTTGATGGGTAGCCAGTCGAGGAGTGTGCCATGACCATCGCTCGTTCACGCCAGATCAGCTTGCAAGATACACCCTATTACCATGTGGTCAGCCGTTGTGTGCGGCGGGCCTTCTTGTGTGGACAAGATACGCACTCTGGCAATAGCTATGAGCACCGGCGTCAGTGGGTTGTCGACAGGCTTGGTCAGCTGTCACGGCAGTTTGCCATCGGGGTGTGCGCCTATGCGGTGATGAGCAACCACTATCACCTGGTACTCAAAGTCGATGTCGAAACCGCCGCTAGGTGGAGTGAGCGAGAAGTAGCCGAGCGTTGGGCGGCGCTGTTTCAGTGGCCGCTGTTGGTGCGGCGTTGGTACCAACATGAATCCCTGATTGATCCCGAGCTTGAAGTAGTCCGGGCGTTTATCGCTACGTGGCGTGAGCGGCTGCACTCAATCAGCTGGTTTGTACGATTGCTCAACGAGAGCATGGCGCGGCAGGCCAATCTGGAAGATGGCTGCAAGGGGCATTTTTGGGAAGGGCGCTTCAAAAGTCAGGCCCTGCTGACAGAGTCTGCGCTGCTGGCTTGCATGGCCTACGTTGATCTGAATCCGATCCGCGCGGCGTTGGTCGACAAACCGGAGCAAAGTGATTACACCAGCATAAAGCAGCGTCTTGATGACGAGGTGCCTGCAGTATCATTGCCGCCGCTGTTGTTGCCGTTTTCCAGCCCAGGTCAGCCCGAGGGGCTGCCGTTTACCTTCACTGACTATCTGATGCTGGTGGATTGGACCGGTCGGGCTATCAGAACGGATAAACGTGGCCATATTCCGGAAAAGCTAGCTCCCATTCTTCAACGGTTGGGCCTTGATAAGGTTCAGTGGTTAAGACAAGTGACACTGTTTCGGCGGCGGGGTATCAGGGTTGTGGGTGACAAGGCGCAGTGCCAGCGTTACGCGGCGCATTGTGGCCAGCGACGATGTCACCAACCTTCACTTTGAGCAGCGGCACACCACTTTGATTCCCCTGCATCGCCTTTGATGCGATGGCTGGAGCTGGCTGAAAAACCACTTTTTAAGCCTAAATCGCAAGCTTTCCTCTTCTCTGAACCGAAGCCCTCAATGATAGTGCTATCACGGCAGCCACCGCCAGCCATACCAAGGTTTGCTCAAAATGGTGGGTGTCCTAATAGTTCTACTATGAGCGTAAGCACAAAAAATACAGCGCCAAAGATCCTGAGTGTATTGGTTCTACTTTTTATGAAGAGGGCAGGCCTCTTAAACTTCTCTTTCATTTTTCGCCTGCGTATAACGTCCCGCATAAACGGCGAGCGAGTTTTGCGAGTCCAGCCCCCACAGGGGGCGATGTTTAATGCGATTGTTATAGGATAACTAGCCAGCGCTCAACATTGAGTAAACTACACCACTAACAAAGACTGAGAGCAGAAAGTTACCTAAACTAGTGCCACCATCAGACCGCAAGGCCTCTCCAAAGTATTCATCCGGAATCCTTGAAGAGATGTAGCTTTCTATAACCTTTCTTGCTTGATTGAAATAAACTCGATTTGCAACCAAACCGCTAAAAAGCATTAATATTACAAGGCTTCCTGCTACAATGATTAAAGCATATTCATGACTAACTCTAAAGTGGCTCACTGCTAAATTGCCGCCAACTGTCGCAGCAATTTCTAACAACATAAGAACAACACCAAACACAGGCATTTTCCTGAAAAAGAACCATTTATACGTAAGCAAAAATGCGTAGAAGTTGAAACCTGCATTGCTGCTCTCATTTTTCATTAGTGACTTCCAACGTTTGGGATAGTAATCCCCCCAAGTATACGCTTTGTACGCCTCGACTGACGTTTCCTTAGCTATTACTATTCTTTTTCTTTCTTGCGTTGATTCAACACTCGTAGGAATCATCCTTCCCTCCTATAACGCCCGCCTAAAGGGCTGATAATGCATACCACTAAACTCAAACACAACAACCGTCACCACCGCGGCTCAATGGGACTGGAAACGCCACGCGTTGACAGTCCCTCTTGAGGCGTTTGTTAGCCCTATGATGACCAAATGCTATCAAATGGAATCGCTTCAATTTTCACGCCAAAACTCGAGATATTCGGCAAGGTCGAATTATGATGTTTTCGTATTTCTGCGCCAGTTGCATGCATTTTATCGTGAGTCGTATGTGCATCAGCTATCAATGTTACATGATAGCCAAGACCTGCTGCTCGACGAGCTGTCGTATCAACACAAAACTCTGACGCGTAACCACATAGAAGTACGCGCTCAACTTCAAGCTCTTTTAATACTTTCTCGAGATTGGTATGCAGAAACGAATCTGGCGTTGTCTTGCGTACAAATAAGTCACTGGACTCTATCACTAAACTTGCTTGTAACTTCCAACCATCTGAACCGTACTCAATGCCTGTATTAGGCTGTTCATGTTGAATAAAAATGACTGGGATTGAGTAACTTCGAGCTGATTCAGTGACGGCATTAATTTTTGCCAACACCAACTGTGACTCAAATGGGTGTGGTTCTGGATCAAATAATATCGACTGAACATCGATCACTAAAACCGCAGATTTCATAATATTCCTCTGATAGGGCTAACGCCGCCAACAGCGGCCGAGCGTAGCGAGGTCCAGAGCACAAAGTGCGCGATGCTGCTTGGCCTTGTTAAATGTAGACTTTGTGACCAAACTGGAACCCAGCTTGATTAATAACATTGCTGCACTGTGAAATGAACTCTAGTGCAGAAGATGTTGGCTCATACTTGCACACCACATTAATTTTGAATTCTTTTCCCTTTGAGTCTGGGTAAGTTTCATATACCTGGCCAGACTCAAGAGAAGCCAAATGGGTATTAATTTTTTCTTGGAGTAGAAATAGGTGCTCATCATTCCATTCCAGATGATCTGAAATTGTAAGCACTACGACACCTTTTTCATGGCTATGTCCCAATTACGTGTTGAAAGGCTAAGCTTGAAGTAGGCCATCACCTTGAGGTCTACCATCATGGATACCCCAGCCTTTCAAC
>NZ_JBSTYP010000121.1:0-3095 GCF_054052405.1 Aeromonas aquatilis
AAGGCTGGGGTATCCATGATGGTAGACCTCAAGGTGATGGCCTACTTCAAGCTTAGCCTTTCAACACGTAATTGGGACATAGCCATAAAAATGGGGGCGAGCTACAGGAGCCTAAACGAAGCCTCTTTTTGAAACAATGGGATATGGGAGGACCACCGGTGGTTTGCCGATCACTCCGGGCAGTTTCGTCATGCGGGGTACACTTGCTGTAAAGGATTGTTGGCTACCGCTGCAAATCTGTTTCTTGGGTTGATTGCTGGCGGAGCACCGGGTTGGGGCACAATAGGCGGCCCCTGTTGGCCACAGAAGTACAGGAGTATCCATGACTCTTTCGGTATCGCAGCTTTACGAGGTTATGGCCCAGCTGCCAGATCCCGTCTTTATCCTCAGTGAAGATGGCTATTACGTGGAATATATCGGCGGCATGGAGCACCAATCCTATCAGGACGGCAATCCGCTGGCTGGCAAGCGGCTGCTGGATGTGCTGCCGGAGGCGATGTCCCTCTGGGTGATGGCGCAGGTCGCGCTGGCGCTGGATAGCGGCCAGGTGCAGGTGGTCGAGTACGATCTGGCTGCCAGCGAGGTGGGTGGTATTGATGCCGGTGTCGGGCCACAAGGGATGCAGCGCTTTGAAGGCAAGATAGCTCCTCTGCCCTCCCTTTACGACGGCAAGCGGGCGGTGGCCTGGGTGACCCGCAATATCACCCGCCAGTTCGAGTTGCAGCAGCGCCTGCAGCATCAGAGCGAGACCGACCAGCTGACCGGCCTCCATAACCGCCGCTACTTCTTCGAACATTGCCAGCAGGTGAGGGGCAACGAGGCCCCCTGCGGCCTGCTTATGCTCGACATCGATCACTTCAAGCAGATCAACGATCGCTTCGGCCATCGGCAGGGGGATCTGGCACTGCAGCGCTTCAGTCGTTGTATCGATGCCCTGTTGCGGGCGGACGACCTCTTTGTACGCAGCGGTGGCGAGGAGTTCGTGATCCTGCTGCCACGGCTTGATGAGGCCGCGTTGCTGGAGATGGCCGAGCAGATCCGCGCCGCGGTCGAGGCGCTGCCCGCCGAACCGGTCGGCATGACGGTCAGTCTGGGGGCCACGCTGGTGCAGCCCGGAGAGGATATCAATGTGGCGCTGGCCCGTGCCGACGAGTGGCTCTACGAGGCCAAGCGGGCAGGCCGCAACCGGGTGGCGCACTGCCCGGCAAGTTGAGAGTGCCGCTCCGGTCGCTGTGGGAAATAGCCTGCGCTTTTACCCTGAATAAATTGGCTGACATCACTGTCAATTAGTAGAAAAGTTGGCCGTATTATTTAACTCATATTCCACAGCTTAAGGTGTTAATATTATCGACCTGTTCGCTGGTCTTATTTATGTTGTTGGGCAACAGCATGAGGTTTTATCGGTATGTTATCAAACAGGCTTGAATCGGGTTTTGGGTGACGAATGTGATACATCCTGTTGTCTTTTGAAACATTCCGATTCAAACAGTCATGAATTATTAACCTTGACCCGGATAGCGATTTCAACGATGGTAGCGTGGCAGCTCCGTTTCTCTCCGGTGGCCCTGTTGGCCGCTGGCGGCGTTGTTTTTTTCATGTGCAGGGCGATATGCAATGACATATCTCCAGCCTGTTATTCGGGCCAATAAAAATAATGATGACAGACTAATAAGGTATATATTGCAATGAGTGTTTCTATTGCTGAAAAGAGTAACCCTGTTTCAAAACTGAAATGGGAGAAAAGCGATTCGGTATGGACCATGGGCCTATATGCCACTGCTGTCGGTGCCGGTACGTTATTTCTCCCTATTACTGTTGGCAGTAATTCTCCGGTTATTTTGCTGTTTATTTTATTGCTGGCTTTTCCGCTTTCTTATTATTCCCACCGGGCATTGAGCCGCTTTGTGCTCTCCAGCTCCCATCGGGAAGGGGATATCACCCATGTGGTGGAGGAGCACTTCGGTGCCAAGGCGGGCAAGCTGCTGATGCTGGTTTATCTGATGGCCTTCTACCCCATCATTCTGGTCTACAGCATCTCCATCACCAACGCGATCCAGAGCTTCGTGGTTCACCAGCAGGGGGATGCCGAGCTGCCGCGCGGCTTGCTGGTGCTGGGGGTGATGCTGGGCCTGCATCTGGTGCTGCTGGCCGGCAAACAGATCGTGGTGTCGGCCATCAGCGTGCTGGCACTGCCGATGGTTGCCTTTCTGATAGGCCTCTCCATCTATCTGCTGCCCCAGTGGAGCCTCTCCTATTTCAGCGAGAGTCAGGCGGTGGACTGGCGTGATCCGGCATTCTGGAAATCACTCTGGCTGATCGTGCCGGTGATGGTGTTCTCCTTTAGCCATGCGCCCATTATCTCCTCCTTCAGCGCAGCGCAGAAAAAGCGTTGCCAAGAGAGTGCCGACCTGCGTGCCAAGCGGATCATCAAGTACAGCAGCATGCTGATTTGCGGCAGCGTGCTCTTTTTCGTGGTGAGCTGCGTGATGAGCCTGAGTCAGGCAGAGATGGCGCTGGCCCGCACCGACAATATCTCGGTGCTGTCGGCGCTGGCGAACAAGTTCTCCAATCCGCTGATCGCCTATGTGGGGCCGCTCATCGCCATTCTGGCCATGTCCAAATCCTTCCTCGGCACCTCCATGGGGGTGAGCGAGGGGACGGTGAGCATGGTGAGCGGTGCCTGTCAGGGACTGGGGCTCTCTCTCAAGGAGTCGACCATCGCCCGGGTGTCATCGGTGATCCTGTTTATGGTGACCGCCGTCATCACCTATCTGAACCCCAATGTGCTCGACATCATCGAGCGCGTCAGTGGCCCGCTGATCGCGGTGATCCTGTTTCTGCTGCCGGCCTGCTCCATCTATCGCTTGCCCGCACTCAAGCGCTATCGCGGGCCGAGTACCCTTTTTGTATTGGTGATGGGGCTGCTTGCCATCTCGGCCCTTATCTACGATCTGCTTTGACCGGGCGGTATCCCGCACAAATCAAAAAGGGCGACCATCTGGTCGTAATGCCGATCAGTTAAGGATCCATTGACCGATCCTTCTGTTGTGTGAAAATCCGAAACCAGTTGATTGGTTTCGGATTTTTTATGCGTA
>NZ_JBSTYP010000122.1:0-3032 GCF_054052405.1 Aeromonas aquatilis
GCTTTGAGCAGGCCTGCGAACAACTGGGTCTTAGCCAGCAGGAGCAACAGGCACTGGATCAACTGCAGCAACAGCAGAGCCAAGCCAACTAGCTTGAGTTGAATCATAAAAGAGAAGACCGCCAGCAGGCGGTCTTCTCTTTTAGTCTCTGTGATAACCGGACGGCATCATGCAATACCTGCCAGCAAACGACTCCAGTTGCGTTTACCAGCGATGAAGCCGTCCCGCAGTGCCCGATACTCCAGTTGCAGCTTGAGGCGGTCATAGCGCGCCAGCGCCTTGCGCTTGCGCAGCTCAAGCAGCCGCTTGCGACTGGCATAGTAGTGCTGCAACTGCTGACTCAGCTTGGCGTACTCCTCCTGCAGCAACGCTTGCCACAGTTCGCGATCATCCTGTTTGACGAGCCTTGCCTGCGCCCGTTTGAGCTGCATCTCCAGCCTGGCCTGCTCGATACGCTCCTCCGGCGATGAGCGCAGATCTCTCGCCAACCCGCACCATGAGGCAAACCGGATCAGCCACTTGGTCGGATCGAACTGCCACCACTGGATACCGTTGCGATAATCGTTCTCGAACAGATGGTGGAAGTTGTGATATCCCTCGCCAAAGGTGAAAAAGGCCAGGATGCCGTTGTCACGGGCGGTATTGCGATCCGTGTAGGGCTGGCTGCCCCAGATATGGGCCAGCGAGTTGATAAAGAAAGTGGTGTGGTGCGTCATCACCATCCGCAAGACGCCCGCCAGCAACAACATGCCGAGCAGATCTCCGTGGATCAGACCAAACAGCAGCGGCAGCCCCAGATTAGCCGCCAGTGCCAGCGTCAGATAGTGACGGTGCTGAAATGCGACCACTGGGTTGTTCTGCAGATCCCGCACATTACTGTAATCGCCATAGCGATCTCCCTGATGCTCCCGCAGCATCCAGCCGATGTGGGAATACCAGAAACCACGCCCCGCGCTGTAGGGGTCTTTATCGTTGTCATCCACATGACGATGGTGACGGCGGTGATCGGCCGACCAGTGCAGGGCCGAATTCTGCAACGCCAACGCACCACCGATGGCAAACAACCACTGCAAAGCGGGGTGCGCCTTGTAGGCCTTGTGCGACCAGAGCCGGTGATAGCCTGCGGTGATGGAGAGACCACTCAGGCAGAACAACAACAGGAAACTGGCCCACTGCCAGAGATCGTAACCGTAGCTCATGCCGTACCAGGGTACGACAATCAACGCCACTATCCCGGAGAGGGAAAACAGAAGGGTATTGGTCAAAATAATCGGGGGTCTGGCCATCTCATTGCATCCTTTCAGCGAACAGCTGTTAGCCATTTTCTATGGTGATTTCCTCACGGTCAATGGTAAAAAAGTAGGATACAAACCTGATCCTGAGGCGCCTTCGGGTTATCATTTGTCCTCGTTAAGCTGAAGGTGACTGATTTCGTGGGTATTCGCGCTCAACAAAAAGAAAAAACCCGGCGTACATTGATCGATGCTGCATTCAGCCAACTGTGCGCCAATCGGAGTTTCTCCAATCTCAGCCTGCGGGAAGTCGCTCGCGAAGCGGGTATCGCCCCCACCTCTTTCTATCGCCACTTTCGCGATATGGAGGAACTGGGCCTGACCCTGGTTGACGAAGGAGGTCTCACCCTGCGCCAACTGATGCGCCAGGCACGCCAGCGCATTGCCGGTGGTGGCAGTGTCATCAGCACCTCGGTGCAGACCTTTATGGAGTTCGTCGAGAACAACCCCAACGTCTTCCGGCTATTGCTGCGGGAACGCTCAGGCACCTCGGCCGCATTTCGCCAGGCGGTGGCTCGCGAGATCCAGCACTTCATTGCCGAGCTGACCGATTATCTGGAAGCAACTACAGAAGCACCACGGGAAGATGCCTACATCCAGGCAGAAGCCATGGTCACCATCGTCTTCAGTGCCGGTGCCGATGCTCTCGACATGACCAGCGAAGAGTGCCGGGCACTCTCCGACCGAACAATTCGCCAACTGCGGATGATCGCCATGGGCGCCGAGGTACAAAACCAGAAGCGCCGTGAACCTCACCCATGACCACAGGATGGAGAACGATATGACTGAACAGCTTATGATCCCGAAAAAACCGCTCGCCATGGCCATGCTGATTGGTATCTGTGGCGATGCCTCACTGGCCGTGCTGACCAACTCGGTGGTGCCTTTCTCCTTCTTCCCGCTGATTGCCCTCTGGCTGGCGGCCTATCAGCTGTTCCAGCACTATCGCCATGAACCCATGGTGGGCAATACCCCCATCTGCACCCTGCTCTGCTTCTTTATTGGTGCCTTCGGCCACTCCGCACTGCTCAAGGTGCAATACCCGGAGCTCGGCAGCAACTTCTTCTCCCTGATCATGATGCTGCTGCTACTGGCAGCCCTCTCCATCAAACTGGGCCTGAGCATTGGCAACAAAGAGAAGTTCTGATAAATCGACCGAATGATGGTAATCACTAATAGATAAAGAACAGAGGCCTTCCCAACGGGAAGGCCTCTTTGTTTGTGGTACACACATTAATCCTGCGGGGCGATGTCCAGATGAAGGAGGGGAGAGCCTGAAGCACACCAGCACCCAGCCCCGACAGATGCCGGTCTTGACCGATAGCAAAGCGGCAAATGGTTGAGGAACGATCAGAAAAGGGCGGGATATATCGATAAAACAGCAAGGAGTGAGGGCTTTTTGGCCCAAGATGATAAAAACAAGACTTAAAAATCGCGTATAGCAAAAGGCCTTCCCAAATGGGAAGGCCTTTCAAATTAGTGGCGGAGCGGACGGGACTCGAACCCGCGACCCCCGGCGTGACAGGCCGGTATTCTAACCGACTGAACTACCGCTCCGCTGTCTGGTTAGCTTTTTGCTAAATTGTCTGCCGCTTCATTGAGGTGTCATCCTCGCAGCCGGTTATGTTCTCTTCACATCACCGTTTAATTTGGTGCCTGGCAGTGTCCTACTCTCGCATGGCGAATGCCACACTACCATCGGCGCTACCGCGTTTCACTTCTGAGTTCGGCATGGGATCA
>NZ_JBSTYP010000123.1:0-2898 GCF_054052405.1 Aeromonas aquatilis
GTCAGCTGGCCGCTACCCTGACCCGCGATCTGGTCTATCCGCTCTATGCCCTTAACGGCAAGAGCTATCAGGGGCCGCGCCGCTGCCCCCGATTGGAGTTTGATGTGACAGAGCCGGAGGATATGCGCGATTTGGCGTATCCACTGCGGGCCCTGGTGGGGATGGGAATGCAGATCCCGGCGCAGTGGGTGCGGGATAAGCTGCAGATCCCGGCCCCCAAGGAGGGTGAAGAGGTACTGATCATCGTGGACAAGCAGGCCGGGCAGGGAGAGGCCGCGCTCAAGGCACAGCTTGCCCACAAGGGGCTGGCCGCGCTGGCTGCAAGTAACGGTGAGGCCGACAAGGGGGATAACAACGATGCCCAGTTGGCCCGGCTGCAGGCCGAGGCGGCTCCTCTGCTGGAGGGGATGACCGATGCTGTCCAGGCGCTGGTGATGCAAGCCACTACCCTGGAAGAGATCCGGGATGGCTTGTTGGCACTGGAACCAGAGCTCAGCCATGACGAACTGGGGGCGCTGATGGCGCAAGCCATCGCCGCCAGCGAGCTGCTTGGGATGCTTGAGATGGAGGAGGGGCGCTGATGCCCGTTCGCTATGGTTCTTTGCCCTTTGCCGAGGCGATCGCCTTCTTTCGCCAGAAGCTCGATATGCCGAGCGAACGCTGGGCCGATGTGTGGCGCGATGCCCATAGCCGCGCCTTTATGGTGGCGGGGGCCACCAAGACCGATCTGCTGGCTGATCTGCGCGGGGCGGTAGACAAGGCGATCAGTGAAGGGCAATCCATCGGGGCCTTTCAGAAGGCGTTCAAGGAGATTGTGGCCCGCCACGGTTGGGAGCATACCGGGCCCGCGTCCTGGCGTTCGCAGGTTATCTTCGAGACCAACCTGCGCCAGAGCTATAACGCAGGGCGTGAGGCGCAGATCCTGCGAATCAAGCACAAACGTCCCTATGCGCTCTATCGTCATGGGGACTCCGAGCACCCTAGGGAGTTGCACCTCAAGTGGAACAACCTGGTGCTGCCGGTGGATCACCCCTGGTGGGAGACACACAGCCCGAGCAATGGCTATGGCTGCAAGTGCAAGAAGTTCCTGCTCTCCGAGGCCGACCTCAAGCGGCGCGGCTTGGTGGTCGGCAAGGCCCCGGACGATGGCGAATATGAGTGGGTGGACAAGGCCACCGGGGAGTTGCACAAGATCCCCAGAGGTATCGACCCCGGCTTTGATTATCGTCCCCAGACTCCGGCCGACCTGACCAAGGTGGTGGCCAAGCGAGAAGCAGCCAAGCCTGCGTTGGCCGAGCGCCTGCCAGAGCGGATAGTGGAGAGTGCCTTCTCCAGTGTCAAAGGTGTCACCGCCCAGGGTTTGAGTGATCTGCTGGCCAAGTTGCCAGCCCCCCAGCGCGAACCATTGGCGGCGTTCCTCAAGGCGCATCCGGTCAAAACCCTGTTTATCAAGCAGACCGAGATGGGGAAAGGCGCGGCAGGGCTCAAGGTTGCCCCGGCCATCGCCGAATACCTTGGTCACGATGCCTACTCGATACGCTCGCTCTATTACCACCGAACCGCCGCACGCACCAATGGCTTTACCAGCAAGAGTTGGGATCACCTAGTTATCAAGGTCAAGGCGACTGATACTATAAAAGCGGTTGATATACAGGCAGTGCAAGCGGCGGCTGGAGAAGTGATCGCATCGGCCAAGGAGAACCGAGGCCCTCGTGAGTGGTGGCCAAAGGGTATCAGCGGTGAGGCCCTGCGCCGTCACTTTAGCGTGTCAGCCTGCGTGGGTGGTCGCTTGGGAGAGTCGGCCCAACGGATCTCGACCTGGTTGCATGAGCTTGGTCACCAGGTTCATTTCTGGGCCGGTGAACCAGATGTGACCGGGATGGGATTACTCACTCAATATGCCGGTGCGAATGGCAAAGAAGCGGCCGCCGAGGCCTTTGCAGCCTGGATGCTGGCCAGAGAAACGATGGTGGCCCACTACCCCGAGCTGGCCAAAGCGGTGCAAGCCATGATTGAACAGGCTGCCAAGGCTGCTACCAAAGGAGAAAAACGATGACTGAGCCATTATTGCAGCAAGCTTTGAATCTCTTCGATAAGGAGGGGCAGTTCACCTTGGCCGATGTTCATCAACTGGAGCAGTTGGAGGCTAAAGCCAATGGGGAAGAGCTTTCCCTGATTGGTGAGATGTGGGAGGCCGCGATGGCTAACGCAGATGAAGAGGCGCTGCACTATATGACCACCTTTGAGGATGAGCTCTGATGGCGGGTAGCTTTATTGCCATCAGCCACCATGGGGTGGCCGATGCCCACGAACTGCTGGCCAAGCTCTACCAGCAAACCGGTGATCTCAGTGAGCCACTGGCCGATATTGGCGAAGGGCTGATGCTGTCACACCGGGATCGCTGGGATGCCCAAGAGAACCCGGAAGGTGAGCCCTGGGCCCCGCTCTCGGAGAAGTACCGTGCCCGCAAGCCGCGTCATGCCGATGAGATACTGCGTCTGAACGACGATCTGCGCGATACCCTCGACTATCAGGTTGATCCCCAGGCCCTCTACTTTGGTACGCCCATGGTATACGGTGCCGCCCACCAGTTCGGGCGCCCAGAGATCAACCTGCCAGAGCGCCGTGTTCTGGGGCTGTCAGAAGGGGATAAACAGAGCGTGCTGGAGACGCTGGAGGGATATTTGGTCATCGAGGCTCCGTGAGCTTCTGGGCGCCTCTGGTGCCCCCTTGCGGCTACGATGGCATGTCTACCCTCTGAATAGGTCAGGAAAATGGAGTTTAAACACCATTAAACAGTATCGCCGCCCCCAGCTTACCCTCCGATCCATCCCGTGATGCAGTAACCCACCATAAACCCCACCCAATTCTCAGTTCGATGACACTGGCCGCAATGAG
>NZ_JBSTYP010000124.1:0-2734 GCF_054052405.1 Aeromonas aquatilis
GAGGCGAACCGGGAGAACTGAAACATCTAAGTACCCCGAGGAAAAGAAATCAACCGAGATTCCCTCAGTAGCGGCGAGCGAACGGGGATTAGCCCTTAAGCATCTTGGAAGTTAGTGGAACGGTCCTGGAAAGGCCGGCGATACAGGGTGATAGCCCCGTACACGAAAACAACCTTGATGTGAAATCGAGTAGGGCGGGACACGTGACATCCTGTCTGAATATGGGGGGACCATCCTCCAAGGCTAAATACTCCTGACTGACCGATAGTGAACCAGTACCGTGAGGGAAAGGCGAAAAGAACCCCTGTGAGGGGAGTGAAATAGAACCTGAAACCGTGTACGTACAAGCAGTGGGAGCCCTTCGGGGTGACTGCGTACCTTTTGTATAATGGGTCAGCGACTTACATTTTGTAGCGAGGTTAACCGTATAGGGGAGCCGTAGGGAAACCGAGTCTTAACTGGGCGTCTAGTTGCAAGGTGTAGACCCGAAACCGGGTGATCTAGCCATGGGCAGGTTGAAGGTTGAGTAACATCAACTGGAGGACCGAACCCACTAACGTTGCAAAGTTAGGGGATGACCTGTGGCTGGGGGTGAAAGGCCAATCAAACTCGGAGATAGCTGGTTCTCCCCGAAAGCTATTTAGGTAGCGCCTCGGACGAATACTACTGGGGGTAGAGCACTGTTTGGACTAGGGGGTCATCCCGACTTACCAACTCCATGCAAACTCCGAATACCAGTAAGTAATATCCGGGAGACACACGGCGGGTGCTAACGTCCGTCGTGAAGAGGGAAACAACCCAGACCGCCGGCTAAGGTCCCAAAGTTCTGGTTAAGTGGGAAACGATGTGGGAAGGCTCAGACAGCTAGGATGTTGGCTTAGAAGCAGCCATCATTTAAAGAAAGCGTAATAGCTCACTAGTCGAGTCGGCCTGCGCGGAAGATGTAACGGGGCTCAAACCAGGCACCGAAGCCGCGGATTCACACTTATGTGTGAGTGGTAGGGGAGCGTTCTGTAAGTCTGCGAAGGTGTATCGAGAGGTATGCTGGAGATATCAGAAGTGCGAATGCTGACGTAAGTAACGATAAAGGGGGTGAAAAGCCTCCTCGCCGGAAGACCAAGGGTTCCTGTCCAACGTTAATCGGGGCAGGGTGAGTCGACCCCTAAGGCGAGGCCGAAAGGCGTAGTCGATGGGAAGCAGGTTAATATTCCTGCACGACTTGTAATTGCGATGGGGGGACGGAGAAGGCTAGGTGGGCCAGGCGACGGTTGTCCTGGTGAAAGTGCGTAGGTGGTGTTTCTAGGCAAATCCGGAGACACAACACTGAGACACGAGACGAACACACTACGGTGTGGAAGCCATTGATGCCCTGCTTCCAGGAAAAGCCTCTAAGCTTCAGATTACAAGTCATCGTACCCCAAACCGACACAGGTGGTCGGGTAGAGAATACCAAGGCGCTTGAGAGAACTCGGGTGAAGGAACTAGGCAAAATAGAACCGTAACTTCGGGAGAAGGTTCGCTCTTGACAGTGAAGTCCCTTGCGGATGGAGCAGTTGGGAGTCGCAGTGACCAGATGGCTGGGACTGTTTATCAAAAACACAGCACTCTGCAAACACGAAAGTGGACGTATAGGGTGTGACACCTGCCCGGTGCCGGAAGGTTAATTGATGGGGTTAGCGCAAGCGAAGCTCTTGATCGAAGCCCCGGTAAACGGCGGCCGTAACTATAACGGTCCTAAGGTAGCGAAATTCCTTGTCGGGTAAGTTCCGACCTGCACGAATGGTGTAACCATGGCCATGCTGTCTCCACCCGAGACTCAGTGAAATCGAATTCGCCGTGAAGATGCGGTGTACCCGCGGCTAGACGGAAAGACCCCGTGAACCTTTACTACAGCTTGGCACTGAACATTGAACCTACATGTGTAGGATAGGTGGGAGGCTTTGAAGGCGTGACGCCAGTTGCGCTGGAGCCGTCCTTGAAATACCACCCTTGTATGTTTGATGTTCTAACGCAGGGCCCTGAATCGGGCTCGCGGACAGTGCCTGGTGGGTAGTTTGACTGGGGCGGTCTCCTCCCAAAGAGTAACGGAGGAGCACGAAGGTTGGCTAATCCTGGTCGGACATCAGGAGGTTAGTGCAATGGCATAAGCCAGCTTAACTGCGAGACGGACAGGTCGAGCAGGTACGAAAGTAGGTCATAGTGATCCGGTGGTTCTGAATGGAAGGGCCATCGCTCAACGGATAAAAGGTACTCCGGGGATAACAGGCTGATACCGCCCAAGAGTTCATATCGACGGCGGTGTTTGGCACCTCGATGTCGGCTCATCACATCCTGGGGCTGAAGTCGGTCCCAAGGGTATGGCTGTTCGCCATTTAAAGTGGTACGCGAGCTGGGTTCAGAACGTCGTGAGACAGTTCGGTCCCTATCTGCCGTGGGCGTTGGATGATTGAAGGGAGTTGCTCCTAGTACGAGAGGACCGGAGTGAACGAACCTCTGGTGTTCGGGTTGTCACGCCAGTGGCACTGCCCGGTAGCTAAGTTCGGAATCGATAACCGCTGAAAGCATCTAAGCGGGAAGCGAGCCCTGAGATGAGTCATCCCTGACCCCTTGAGGGTCCTAAAGGGCCGTTGGAGACCACAACGTTGATAGGTGGGGTGTGTAAGCGCGGCGACGTGTTGAGCTAACCCATACTAATTACCCGTGAGGCTTAACCATACAACACCCAAGAAGTGTT
>NZ_JBSTYP010000125.1:0-2627 GCF_054052405.1 Aeromonas aquatilis
CGGCAGTGATGCCATCGCGCATCGCTGACACGGCCCAGATCCAGATCGCCGCCAACAACCGGGGCTATGCCTACACCGCGACCCTGCTGCCCACCCCTTGCCCTGGTTCGTTGACCGTCAGCTATCTGGCCCAAGGCAAATGGTACGACTTGAAAGACAACGGGCGCGGGGAGCTGTTTGGCCAGGACAAATCCTATGGCTCTGGCCTGCTCAACTTCACCACCGGCTCTGTGGTGTTGACCCTGGGGGCGCTGCCGGATGTGAACAGCGCGATCATGTTCAGTTGGGGTACCAAGGTCTCTTACCTCAACCGCGCCAGCATGGTGCTGGAGCCGGTGCAGCTGACCCATAAGCTGGCCCATGAGGGGATCACCCCAAACAGCCTGACCCTGACTTGGCAAGCCGGTGGCGCGACCAAAACCGCCATCGACAACGGGGCTGGCCAGCTGACCGGCGATGCCACCGGCACCATCAATTATGTGACCGGCGATCTGGCCCTGCGGGTGGCGACCCTGCCGGATGGCGGCCAGGAGTATCAGGTTGTTTACCAGTACGGCGACCCGGACACCCAACGCTTTGACTACCCGGCCCGCAACCCGGACGGGACGATCACCATGCAGCTGGCTAAGCAAAACCTGACCCCCAGGATGGTATCAGTACGCTGGAATGCCCTTTATGAGGAGGTGAAGGACGACACCGAACTGGTGATCGCTACCCGTGACCCGATCATCAGTGTGCGAGACAACGGCGCGGGCAAGCTGCTCGATGCGGCAGGGGTGGAGTGGGGCACCGTCAACTACACCACCGGCCAGCTCACCATCAAGCCGGATGGTCAGGGCGGCATTCCGAAAACCCGCTATGAGTGGCGCACCATCGGCACCTATGGCGATGGCCACGGTAACACCATTGCCCGCCAGCGCTGGACGTTGGTTGAAATCTACTACGTGCAGGCCGCTTACCTGTTCCCGGTGGACGACAGTGGTTGGGTCGAGGTGGAGTACCGCAGCAATAACGCCAGCAGCGCGGGCCAGGACACCGTGAAGGCCACCCCGTTGGTACTGGATATCACTCCGCGCAATGGCGAGGCGATCCTGGCCAACTCGGTGCGCTTTGCTCTGGGCGGGTCGGTCTATGTGGACAGGCAAGGGATCCTCTATCGCAACATCGACCCCGCCACCGGGGCCGGTGAGCAGGCCGGGACGCTGGATTATGCCACCGGCAAGGCGACCGTGACGGTCTGGAACCCTGGTGCGGCGCCCGTACTTGCCCTGAGTTCGCTGGTCACCAGCCTGGTAGCCCAGACGGTGGACGAGGTGACATTCAGGACGCCGGGGGCACCCATTGCGCCATCCAGCCTCTACCTGAGCGGCAACACCGCAGACGGGCGCCGGTTTGAGGTGACCGCCAACGGCGATGGCACCATCACCAGCCAGGATGTAACCGGCAAGGTGGACTATCAGACTGGGGTGGTATCGGTGCGCTTTGGCCGCCTGGTGACGGCAGCGGGCAATGAGAGTAAACCCTGGTACGACCCCGATAGAGTGGTCGATGGCAAGATCTGGCGCCCCTTGTCGGTGGTGGCTGACACCATCCGGTTTAATGCGGTGGTCTATAGCTATCTGCCGCTCGATGCGGATCTGATCAAGCTGGATCCGGTGCGCCTGCCATCCGATGGCCGGGTGCCCTTCATCCGCAAGGGTTACATCGTAGTGGTGCACTCCACCAAGCGCAGCGCCTTCCCCATGGGGGTACAGGCCGGGCAGCAGCTCAACACCGGGCGCGAACGGTTGGCCTATTGCCGGGTGGAGGATAAGAACGGCAAGGAGCTTTCACCGCAGCTCTACAGCGTCAACATGAATAGCGGGATGGTGACCTTGGCCAGCCCGCTGAACCTGACCGGCTATGTGGAGCCGCTGACCGTGGTTCACCGGATAGAGGATATGAGCCTGGCCACCGATGTGGAGATCTCGGGCCGCATCACCCTGGCCAGGCCCCTCAGTCACAACTATGAGGCGGCGGATACCCTGGTCTCCAGCGCCCTGATCATCGGTGACCTGTGGGCCCGCTATGGGGCGCTGTTCGACCAACGCACCTGGACAAATAACTGGTCTGATTTTCTGATTGGCGACCCCTGCACAGCGGAATACAACGACACGGATTTCCCGATCGTGGTGACCAACCGGGCGACCCTGCAAGAGCGCTGGGCCATCATCTTCCAGACCACCACCACGTTTATTTTGGTCGGCGAGCATGTGGGCCAAATTGCGGTGGGGGACGTGAATACCGATTTTGCCCCCATCAACCCCAATAACGGCCAGCCCTATTTCAGGCTTGACCGGCGTGGCTGGGGCGCCGGTTGGGCTGCGGGCAACGTGCTGCGCTTCAACACCTACGCCGCCAATTACCCGATCTGGTTTATCCGCACCATCTTGCAGTCGGTGGCAGCAGTGGATACCGACCGTTTCGAGGCCCAGCTCAGGGGCAACGTCAACCGTTAACCGGTGAGGCGTTGCGCCTTGCCCGTGGAGAGAAAAGCGATGGCTGAATACAAGGTCAAATGGTTTGCAAGCGAGATGCAGGGGGCCCCGAGCCTGGGCGATACCGCAGAGGGCGCCCTGGCGGCGCTG
>NZ_JBSTYP010000126.1:0-2551 GCF_054052405.1 Aeromonas aquatilis
ACGTACTTTAAATTCCGTTTTCTGAGACGACCCCAAGAGCGCGAGTTTTTGAGCTTAGCGTGCTTTATTTTCCGTTTTCTGAGATGGCCCCTTTATGGTTGTACCACCACCCCGAGTGGAACAAATCGCTCGGAACATCGAGCGCGTCCAGCGGACGCCTGCGGGAGCCAATAGGTGAAGCAAAACGGAGTCCATCAGGGTGGGGCCAGTGGCCCCACCTTGGAACAGATCGCTCGGATACCCGAACACCCGCTTGCCCCGTTGCCGCGGGGCGGGAACAAATCGCTCGGAACATCGAGTGCGTCCAGCGGACGCCTGCGGGGGCCAATAGGTGAAGCAAAACAGAGTCCATCAAGGGTGGGGCCACTGTTAAGCGTCAGGGTTTATCGCTTACTCGATCATTCTCATAATCCAGAACTAAGCCGCTCTGCAAAGCCTTTTGTAAGGCAAGCTCCTTGAGCCTGTCCCGCAAAAAATCCCGATTGGCTAACGGAGAATTGGGATTGGACTCTTGGATCTCTTCAAGCATTTCCTTGATAAGCTCAATAGCGCCGTTGTACTTGAACGTTGTTGAATGCCCAAAATGCCTTGCATCATCAAGCTCCCTCTCCATCCTCAAAGCCTGCTCTTTCCATCCTGCGACCTGGCCACGAAGATAACCTTTTCCAGACTCCCCAATAGACAGTCCGACACCAAAATCCATGCTCGTCATAACTCACCCCATAAGTTCTTAAAATGCTCGACAGATCTTAAACCTTCACCCACCGCAGCAGCAGGGCTTTCGCCGCTAACAAATCGCTCGGAACATCGAGCGCGTCCAGCGGACGCCCGCGGGGGACAATAGGTGAAGTAAAACAGAGTCCATCACGGATGGGGCTAGTGGCCACACCTTGTGGAGATCAGGGCAGAACTCCCGAACGGGAGCGACTAGCGCAGTCTGTCGCATCCCGTTCGGGAGCTGGCAAGCGCAGCGCGGCAGCCTTAACGACTGCTTAGATCCACCTCGATGCGGCGAAAACCGATGGTGTGCGCAGTGTTAACCCCTGCATCGATGGTCTTAAAGACCCGCCAGCCTCCGCGCTGGCGTTCCAGCACTTCCGTTTCAGAATTGCGGCCAAACTTCACCAGATGAAGATGGTAACCGGCACCCATCGGGGTCGGAGCGATCACCGCCTTGGCAAAGCCACCCTGTTCAAATACCCATTTTGCTTTGATCTCTTCCATATCAAAAACCTGTTTTGATGTTTCATATCTACGTTATGACACCAACGGAACCAAACATCAAATCATAATTACGAATAATCAAATTCGCATTTTGATTTGCTTAGGTTCGTAGAACCGCACTCGGGTTTCAAAGGGGGAGCCCCTTTGGCACGCCGATAGGATGCAGGCACGCCGACGGTACAAACGCAGTTTGTATACGGTCGGTCTCGTGCCTGTATACAGTCGGTGTCGTGCCTGTCTGTCTTGTTGTAGATCTGCGCGACTACAAAATGGGGCACATAAAGAGACACAAAATGGAGTACATCAAACAAAGGAAGGTTACAAACAATGGCACAAAATAGGACACAAAAAAAGGTACATAGGACACATAATAGAGTACAAAATGGGGTACATCGCATGGTTGTGAGGAACGATGAAAGAGATCGAGCAGCTCTGTCAGGCATTAATCGAGAAACGTTTTAAGTCCAAGCAGGTAACGTTCAACTATCACTATGATGACTTTTGTGCGGCAAAGGGGCTGTATGGCTGGGAACGAGTCACAAAGTACATCAACCAAGTCACCGGAGCAGATCTAGCGGTAGCTGCGTACAAAAGCATGCTCAAGAGAGCCAAGAAGAAAGTGGAGTCCTCCCCCCAGCCTGAAACAAAAGCGGCGGTCAAAAAAGTGACAACAAATGCTTTCAGCACCATCGTGAAAAAAGAAAAGTTAGAGCACAACAACAATCCGGATCTGGATGAGCTGATTGCCAGCCTTAAAGCAGGGTCATAAAATGATATTGACGCTTCAAAAAAGGAATTTGATGCCGATGAAAAAAGAGCAATTCAGCCCGTATCGAGTGGCGGACTACCTAACGACTCCCTCGGAGATCACGGCATACCTCAAGGCAGCTAAAGAGGAAAATAATCCGGAGCTACTGGCGGCGGCAATCGAGGATATTCGCCAGAGAGAACTGCAGCTAGCAAGAACGAAAAAACCAAACCCGCTCCGTGGATAAGCCCTACTGCCCACAGGCCAAACACACGGCCTGATGGACAGCCCTTCGGGAACGGGCTTAACCACCTCGCCAAGGTACTCTCTAGATGATGAATAGCTCAAAGACAGCGGCCAGAAGGCCGCGCAAAAAAGGATGTCGCCAAGCTCCCCAATCAGCAGGCTCTCCTATCCTTCCGCTGCGCTTCAAGATAGGAGAGCCCTCCTGCTTGGCTACGTTAAAAATGACGTAGTTACACAAGATAGACTCGCCTTGCTCCGGACTATCGAGACTGCTTGCGGCAGCTCCCTCTCACGCGCTCCAGAGACACACCCCGTCCTTGCTGCATCTGCTTT
>NZ_JBSTYP010000127.1:0-2502 GCF_054052405.1 Aeromonas aquatilis
ACGTACTTTAAATTCCGTTTTCTGAGACGACCCCAAGAGCGCGAGTTTTTGAGCTTAGCGTGCTTTATTTTCCGTTTTCTGAGATGGCCCCAACGTTTGTGAATGCCCAAAATGCCTTGCATCATCAAGCTCCCTCTCCATCCTCAAAGCCTGCTCTTTCCATCCGGCGACCTGGCCACGAAGATAACCTTTCCCAGACTCCCCAATAGACAGTCCGACACCAAAATCCATGCTCGTCATAACTCACCCCATAAGTTCTTAAAATGCTCTTCAAAACCTCCAAACGCAGCACGACAGATCTTAACCCTTCCCCCACCACAGCAGCAGGGCTTTCGCCGCTAACACATCGTTCGGAACATCGAGCGCGTCCAGCGGACAACCGCGGGGGCCTAAAACATAGTCCATCAAGGGTGGGGCCAGTGGCCCCACCCTGTGGAGATCAGGGCAACACTCCCAAACGGGAGCGACTAGCGCAGTCTGTTGCGCTTCGTTCGGGAGTCGGCAAGCGCAGCGCGGCAGCCTTAACGACTGCTTAGATCCACCTCGATGCGGCGAAAACCGATGGTGTGCGCCGTGTTAACCCCAGCATCGATGGTCTTAAATACCCGCCAGCCTCCGCGTTGGCGTTCCAGCACTTCCGTTTCTGCATTGCGGCCAAACTTCACCAGGTGAAGATGGTAGCCGGCACCCATCGGGGTCGGGGCGATCACCGCCTTGGCAAAGCCCCCTTGTTCAAATACCCACTTCGCCTTGATCTCTTCCATATCAAAAACCTGTTTTGATGATTCATATCTACGTTATGACACCAACGCAGCCAAACATCAAATTATAATTATGAACCATCAAACTCTAATTTTGATTAGCGTTACTCAGGTTCGTAGAACCGCACTCGGGTTTCAAAGGGGCGACCCTTTGGCACGCCGATAGGATGCAGGCACGCCGACGGTACAAACGCAGTTTGTATACGCTCGGTCTCGTGCCTGTATACAGTCGGTGTCGTGCCTGTCTGTTTTTTCAATTTCTGTAGGCACCTACAGAAAACCCACATAAAGGAAGCATAAAGAAAGCACCAAGGAATCCTATAGGGTGCATCTAGGATGCATAAAGGACACGCAAAATCTACAGACAGATACCATCTGGGTAGCGTTTTGGTACATTGGGGGCATTCTCACTGAAAAATGACGTCGCCATGCTGCCGAAACCAAGCAATAAATTCATTCCAAAGATCGAGTCATACCTCCACCAAGGGGAGGTATCAAAACCCAAGGCAAAAGTAATCGCCCACGTCTATCCAGAAGTGGAGACGATGATCGAACAAGGCTTTTCCCTTACTCAAATCGTGGCGGCCATCAATGCGAACGATGTGGGCTTTACCATCACACTCGCCACCTTCAAAAACACCCTGCATAGGCTGCGCAGGCGACAGACTCAACAAGCACCGACACCGAAGGCCATCACACAGCCAGCCCGTAACGCATTCCGCGAGACGCCAAAAAAGATTCAGCACGATAACAATCCTGATCTTGATGCGCTGCTAGATAGGCTGGGAGCTGAAGCGGGAACCTTGGCGGACTACTTAAAGGTGTGTTTCAACTCGGAATCTATCGCCAACAGGGCCATAGCGGCTGGGGTATCCATAGAGGAAATTCGGTCATGGGAATGCCCGAACCAGATCCGGCTTGGCACAAGGTTAAGCCACTTCATTAGAAGTGCATCATAAAGGCAAAATGATGAGTCAAAAGACAAATTTGATTGCTGCGGGGAAAGAGCAATTCAGTCAATACCATGTTGCAGAGTACCTGACGAACAGCACAGACGTTGCGGCCTACCTCAAAGCCGCCAAGGAGGAAAACGATCCGGCCCTTCTCGCTGCCGTCATGGAGGACATCCGCCAAATCGAGACGGTGCAACATGCTAGCAAAACGCGAATCCTGCCCTAGCCATAGAGCAGCCATGAATTTCGTACGTACGAAGAAAAGGGGCACCCAGTGACATATCAGAGGCTGACGAAACAAGAACTCAACGAGCTACGGGAGGAAATGAGGGCGGCCGGAGAATGGGCTAAAACCGTTTTGGAACAAGAGCGGCGGCAAACGCCAGCACATTGCGAATCCTGCACTAGCAACTTGGATTTCGTACGTACGAAAAAACCAACCCCGCTCCGTGGATAAGCCCTACTGCCCACAGGCCAAACACACGGCCTGATGGACAGCCCTTCGGGAACGGGCTTAACCACCTCGCCAAGAGCCTCTCTCGATGATGAAGAGCGCAAAGACCACGGCCTAAAGACCGCGCAAAAAGGATGTCGCAAAGCTCCCCAGTAAGCAGGCTCTCCTATCGTTCCGCTGCGCTTCAAGATAGGAGAGCCCTCCTGCTTGGCTACGTTAAAAATGACGTAGTTACACAAGATTGACTCGCCTTGCTCCGGACTATCGAGACTGCTTGCGGCAGCTCCCTCTCACGCGCTCCAGAGACACACCCCGTCCTTGCTGCATCTGCTTT
>NZ_JBSTYP010000128.1:0-2456 GCF_054052405.1 Aeromonas aquatilis
TGTCAGCCCGGCGGAGTTTAACAAGAGGTATTGGAGAACTGCTCAGGCTGCTTGATCCGGGACTGTCCGATCTTGTCAGGACACCTCAATCTGCTCACAGAGCTGCAGTTGCTCCTCGGCCATATCCACGTTGATTTCCATCGCGTCTCCCTCCTTCACAACTTGGCCAGATCCAGGCTCATCTGGATGTAACGCCCCTGGGCGTCACGCTCATAGAGGCGCAGATATTGGCTGGTTCCGGTCACCTGAATGGCATCGGCGATCGCCTGCATGGCCTGCTCCCACTCGGCGTCTTCAATATTCAACTGGCGCAGAGAGAGCACCTGGTTCACGTCGATATGACCCGCCTTGGAGACCCGAAACGCGTGGTCAACCAAGGCCCGCAGCTTGGCATCAGCCCCATCGCTCCAGCGCGCGATGCACTGGTCAATCAGTACCTTGGCGGCCTGGATCCGTTCATCAAATTTGCGGTGCTCCCCCACGGCCCGAATGAGCTTGTAACGACCATCAAAACTGAGCAGAGTCACGTTGCCCTTGGTACCGCCCCATGCCACGCCGTACTGCTCGGCGGAGAGATCCACAAAGTCGGCGATCTGCTGCATGGCGCTAATCTTGAAGGCGGCCAGCTGCGAACGCTGCTCGCGGGCAGCAGCAATGACGCCCATCACCACTTCATCGCGCAGCTTGTCAGCCGGGGCGATCAGGTTTTCCGGTACCCAGTGCCCTTGGGCGTTCTGGCGCATCGGGGTTGTACTGCTGGTTTGTGCTTCTTGCATGGGCTTCTCCTTAATGGATCTTGTTGCTGCCGGGCATCTGATAGCACACGGCGGCAGCCTGCTGTTTCACTGGGCCGAGTACCTGCTCTTCCAGGTGAGTCGCACGGCAAAATTCGAGGAACTTGGGTAATTGGCGCAGCACGACCTTGGCCAGTGCTTCGTCTTCGATATCGAGCTCTATCTTGGCCATCTCCATTCTCCTTATTGGCGCCAGTGCAGCAGGCAGCCGCCAAAGCGCACCAGGGCGACCTCCCGAACCACACCAGCCAGGCATTCGCGGCTTAATACGGCGCGGGCCTTCATTGCTTGTGGCAAAGGGCCAGTGACGGCCAGCAGCGGGGTGTGGCACACCTGGCTGGTGCGGACTTCATATCCTCTGGCCGTCAACCAGTGGCTGAGCTGTTCGGCAGTCTTGTGCAAATTGCTGCGCAGATTCTTTTTCATCCCGTTCTCCTTGTGATTCATCACTGGGCCCACTGCTTATTCCGAGCCCAACCCCTGCCAACCGTTATTTGCCTTCTTGTTTGTCGAGCAGTCGGTTGTATTTGATACCCATGATTTTCAGTTCTTCCGCCAGCAACTCACTCAGGATGCGCAGCGACGAACTGGCATTCTCGCCATCGCTCTTGGCCTGACGGCGTAACCTGGAGAGGGTGGCCTCGGCGTCATAGCGAGCCGTTTTCTGCGACCCTTTGCCCTGCTCTACCGATAACCGCATCGGGCGGCGCAGTTGTTGCTCCTCCGTCAGCTGGCTATGGGGACAACCTGAGCGGCAAGCCTTCCAGAGCTTGATATCCATCGGGCTGCTACCCACGTCACTGGGGCCACGGCGTTGATGGGCAAGGCACTGGTGAGCCGGGATATCCCCCAGAATGGGACACCTCACCTTGTTGCCCATCAGGGCCCCCTCCACTAAGGTCTGTACCCTTGCCATATCGCCGGGATACTTTTCGTTGCAGACCTGGCTGATGGTGGTGCGAGAAAGCCCAAGCTTCTCTGCCACCTGGGCCAGCGAGCTGGCCGCTACTTCGGCCTGCAATACTTCAAGCCACGTGCCCATGCTCACCCTCCTCAAACTGGAATGGATAAAGCCGCTGCTGGTTCTGATCCCAACAACCGTTTTCTCTTTTCATCGGAGAAAAGCGCCCCGTATCACGGATCAATTGATAGATGTTTGTAAGCCCATATTTGTCCTGAACAGACAGCCTTGGATTAACCCTGACAGCCAATCTCACATATCCCGCCAGAACTAATTGATTGGTGTAATGCCAAGCAGTATTGCGGTTGGTATTCGCGGTAATCATCAGGTCAGTCAGAGTAAATCGGCGACTTATCTTCATGGTGTTCCAGAGCTTCTGTTGCACGGTTTTGCGCTTGCTACGACACTTGTTATACCGGCGTTTAACCGTCAGACCTTCGGCATCCAAAGGACGCACACCACTACCCAGTGGGGGCGATATCGTAGGATCCACGACTTGATAAATTCGCTGCCGCCTCTGAGCTTTGGGTGATATGAGTCGGATATATCCACCAGATAGCCAAGCGTTGATAACCCGATACATCTGTTGCTTATTGATCTCGACACCTTTGATTGAGGTGTCCTGACAAGATCGGACAGTCCCGGATCAAGCAGCCTGAGCAGTTCTCCAATACCTCTTGTTAAACTCCGCCGGGCTGACA
>NZ_JBSTYP010000129.1:0-2349 GCF_054052405.1 Aeromonas aquatilis
GGTGCCCCCTTGCGGCTACGATGGCATGTCTACCCTCTGAATAGGTCAGGAAAATGGAGTTTAAACACCATTAAACAGTATCGCCGCCCCCCAGCTTACCCTCCGATCCATCCCGTGATGCAGTAACCCACCATAAACCCCACCCAATTCTCAGTTCGATGACACTGGCCGCAATGAGGTTTGCTGTGACCAGCCGGAGTGAGAGTGATGCCCCTATCTGCCACCAGTTCCGCCATTGCCGTGGCCATCTTGAATGCAAGACCAACCGCCCTAGGGTTGGCCGTGCTCGATGCAGCCCTTGGCCCGAGCGACGACGGTTGGCACCAGTTGCTGCCGGTCGGCCCGTTCAAGGCCCGCGATGGCCGCCCCTTTGATGTTCCTGGTGGTCACTGGCAGCTCGACAGGAGCATCGCCACCACCCTGATCAATCGAGCCAAAGCGCTCGGGCAAGACATCCTGATCGACTACGACCACCAGACCCTCCATATCGAAAAGACTGGCAAGGAGGCCCCGGCAGCCGGTTGGTTCAACGGTGATGAGATCGAATGGCGCGAGGGGCAGGGCCTCTTTATCAAACCGCGCTGGACGGATCGTGCGGCTGCCATGGTGGCCGCCAAAGAGTACCGATTCCTTTCTGCCGTCTTTCCCTATGACGCTCAGGGCCGCCCGCTGGAACTGCGGATGGCCGCGATCACCAATGATCCCGGTGTGGTGGGTATGCAGGCTCTGGCAGCTCTCAGTGCTTTACCTCCCAAGACCAATCAATCCGGCCAGTTGGCCACTGTAACCAAGGAGATACCCATGAACGAGGCAATGCTCGCCCTGCTGGCCAAGCTGGGCATTCAGGTAGAAGAGGGCCGCGAGCTCACCGTCGAACAGGGGCAGGCTGCGCTGTCGGCCCTCGATACCCTGCAAAGCGCGGCAGGCAAAACCGCCAGCGCTGAAGCCGCCCTGGCTGCTCTCAAGGCTCAACCGGTGCAACAGGGTGGCCAAGTTGACCTGGCGCAATTCGTGCCGGTGGCGACCTATAACGCCCTGGTTGCCCAGGTAGCGAGTTTAAGCGCCAAGGTGGAAACCACGGATGCCGCAACCCTGATCAAGGAAGCCCGTACCCAGGGCAAGGTGGTGGCCGCCGAAGAGGAGTATTTGACCGCCTATGCCGCCCAGAAAGGGGTAGCTGCCCTCAAGGCGTTGCTGGAGCCCCGTCCGGCGATTGCCGCACTGGCCGCCAGCCAGACCACTCAGGTGACCCTGCCCGAGAAGAAGGGGGATGCGGTGCTCTCGGCGGATGACAAGTATGCCGCCGACCAGCTCGGTATCAGCCACGAGGAGTTTGCCAAGGCCAAGCAGGCTTAAGCGCAGACCCTACCACGCCATTTATCCAGAGAAGGAACACCCGTATGGCCATGATTACACCCGCGCTGTTGCAGTCCCTCTTCACCGGCTTCAAGAAGAACTTTGAAGACGCCAAGAGTGAAGCGCCTGCCCAGTACACCAAGATCGCCACCGTGATCAAATCGACTACCAAGTCCAACACCTATGGCTGGTTGGGTAAGTTCCCCAATCTGCGTAAGTGGGTCGGTGATCGGGTGATCGAGTCGATGAAGGCGCACGGTTACCAGATCGTCAACGAAGACTTCGAGGCCACCGTCGGCGTCGATCGCAACGATATCGAAGATGACGAGCTGGGTATCTACGCGCCGATGTTTGCCGAGATGGGCCGTTCGGCGGGCATTCACCCCGATGAGCTCTGTTTCGGTCTGCTCGGTGCTGGCTTCACCACGCCTTGCTATGACGGCCAGTATTTCTTCGACACCGATCACCCGGTCTATCCCAAGGCCGATGGCACCGGTACCCCTGTCTTGACTGCCAACGTGGTGGTGGATTCCGGTTATCAGGGGGAGCCCTGGTTCCTGCTCGATACCAGCCGCGCCCTCAAGCCGGTCATCTTCCAGGATCGCAAGTCACCGCAGCTGATTGCCATGACCAAGATCGATGACGAAGCGGTATTCACCCGCAAGGAGTTCCGCTACGGGGTCGATTGCCGCGATGCCGCAGGCTTTGGCTTCTGGCAGTTGGCCTTTGCCAACAAGCGGGCGCTGACCCCCGACAACCTGTGGGATGCCTACTCCAAGATGCGGGAGTTTCAGGCTGATGGCGGCCGCAAGCTCGGGGTGAAGGCCACCATGTTGGTGGTACACCCCTCCCTTGAGAAGCTGGCGACCCAGATGCTGGAGCGAGAGCTGTCGAACAGCAGCAGCAACGAGCTGAAAGGCAAGTTGGAGCTGGTGGTGGCTGACTACCTCTAACCCTGCGTTATGCCTGTTTAAAGCGGGGTTAAACAGCTGC
>NZ_JBSTYP010000130.1:0-2086 GCF_054052405.1 Aeromonas aquatilis
CCCATCGGCGCCAAAGCTGCTGGTGAACAGGCTGGCATAGCTGGTGCTGGCATTGAGTGACAGGTTGCTTTCGTCCACCTGCAGACTGTCGTTGGTCGCACTGCCGGCACTGATACTCGGGCTATCGTCTTTGAAGCTGATGACCTTACCGATATCCAGAACCCCGCTTGCGTGATCCCCATCCTTATCGGTGACGGTCAAAGTCAAATTAACGTGGCCAGAGCCCAAAAAGGTGGCTTCATCAGGATCAGAGGTTGGGTGAACTACAGCCCGCAGCTGATCAAGGGTCACCTTGCCACTACTGTCGACGGTGAGGCTAAATACCAGTTGGCCAGTTGTGGCCGTACGACCTTCGAGGATCGCACCATTCATGCTCAGCTGAACTTGCTCACCAGTGGCGGTATCAATCAGACCAGAGTTGGCATTTTGTACATTCAGGCTATAGCTCTGGGATCCCAGACCATCTGCCCCCGGCTGTACATTGAACACACCACTAAAGTCAGCTGTTACATCTTGATTGAGGTTGGACTCATCGACCTGCAACTGCACAGCTCCGCCCCAAGTCACAGTGGTGCTGACGTCGTTGTAGTCATAATCCGAGTTGAGGGTCATATCCTCCCAATTCTGGTTGCCTGCGCTACCAGTATCCTGCAAATGTGAACCACCAGGGTTGAGGCTCGCATCGCTGAACACGATGTTGGCACCATCAGCACCACTCAACGCAGTTCTGCCAACGAATGCTTGCCACTTGCCATTAATAAACTGGAAAGTGACCGCGGCACCATCTACAAGACCGGGATTGGCACCTCCATTGGGGATAACAAAGAACCCGGTATGAGCAGGATCCAGCGAACTGATATCTGTCTGGCTTCCCACACTCTGACTGTGAACATTGGCCCAGATGACTTTGCCGGACAACGGGGTGCCATCATCACCTTTGATGTAATAGCCATAGCTATTTGAATAACCGGCGTTGCTACCCAGGAAGGTGACTGAGGAAGTCAGGGACAGCTCACCCACCTGGATTGTCGGCGTATCATCGTTAATGGTGACGGCAAGTACGCCGCTGGCACTATCCCCGTCACCATCTGCCACCTTGTAGCCCACATTGAGGGTGAGATTATCTTCGGTATCAACCCCTGTGTGCATCAAGGGCTGCAGAAGTTTCACCGAGTAGGCACCAGTGCTCGGGTTAGTAATGGTGACCGTCATCAAGAGACCGCGAGTGGAACTGATAGACAAGGTTCCACTTTGGGCATCCCACGTTGAGGTCACACTTTCACTTCCCAACGCAGTAGGCCCGGAGAGTTCAAGCGATTTGAGGCCATCAGCCCCGGCCTGATAAGCCAGATTGCCCGTGACGCTGGTATTGGCCCCTGCAACATCACCAGAACCGCCATTGATCCCGCCAACAAGGCCTTCATCGTCAAGTACCAAGGCAGCCTGAACATTGCTTGCTTTGGGGCCGTCATCCTCGAAGCGGAACACACCGTTGGCGCCAAGGTCTACAGATGCACTGGCACGGTCGCCATCAGCATCGGTCACGGTCTGCACCAGCGTCAGCACGCCCTGACCCACGCTCAGCGTCACGCTGTCATCTGCACTGGTGGTGTTGCCATGCCAGACGTTGTCCAGCAGAGCCAAGGTCACTTCCCCGGTGGTCGGGTCGATGGTCAGGGTGAAGTAGCTCACTGCACCGACACTGCCGGTGATGACGTTGCCCACCTGATTGAGCACGATGGCCGCACCCTGGCCATTGGCAGCCAGCGGGTCAACCGCATACAGGCCGCTCGCCACGTTGTTGCCGGTCAGTGCCAGGCTGTAGCCGATACTGCCTTTCCCATCCGCCCCGAAGGCCGAGTTGAACTGGGCCTGCACATTGGCGCCACTCAGGGTGGCACTGGCCACTCCGTCACCGCCAACACCGCCCAGACTGACCAGGCTTTCATCTACCATCGCACCAAGACGCGGCGCATCGTCTGCAAGCACAACACGCGGCACATCATCTTCAACCTTGATGGCAAAGCTACCCGCCGGGAAGCCACCTGTCAGCGGGTCACCGTCACCGTCGGTGGCGGTCAGTACG
>NZ_JBSTYP010000131.1:0-1867 GCF_054052405.1 Aeromonas aquatilis
GCGTTACGGGAGGGGCGTGAATATCAAAGCATGTTTGCATGAGGCGCTGGGGCACCCCATGCAACACGTAATTGGGACATAGCCTTTTTTTATGGTGCGAGCGCGGTGGCGCGTTTAGTTCGAACTCTTAGTTCGCACTCTTAGTTCACGACGGCCACGTTGATGCTGCCATTGCCCTGGGTCATGCGTACACGGGCGCCCGGGGTGAAGGTGGGGCTGGCTTTCTGCACCACCACGATGGCTTCGCCGTTCTCTTTCTTGATCTCCAGCTCGACGCCGTCGACCTGATTCATCTTGTTGCCGATGGCGTTGCCTGCCGCTGCACCGGCGATGGCGCCGCCTGCGGCTGCGATGTCGCGTCCGGTGCCGCCACCGACTGTGCTGCCCAGCAGGCCGCCGACTACGGCGCCGCCAATGGTGCCAATCAGGGAGTTCTCATCGGCCTGGATCTTCACCGGGCGGGTGGAGATGATGGTGCCGTAGCTGACGGTCTGCACTTGCTTGGCGCGGTCTTTGGTGTAGACATCGCCAGAGTAAACGTCACTGTTGGCGCATCCGGTGATGGTGGTCGCTGCCAGCAGGGCAATAAGGGTCATACGCTTCAACATGGTGGGCCTCCTGGGCTGCACGTAATTTGAACAATCCGGTTGATGAGTGAACTTTACTCCAACCCCGTCACACATGAAATCGGCAAAATGTAACCAATTATGCGTTCTGTAACCGGTTTTGTCCTTGAATCGCAGCTGTACCGGAGAGGGTTTTAACCAGCAGCAGACGGTCTTCTCCGGGGCCGAAATAGTTGGCTACTTCCGCCTGCAATGTGTAACCGAGCCGGTAGTAGAGGCGCTGGGCCGGATTGGCCGGATCGACCGTGAGCCGCAGTTCGCTGATCTGCAGCCCCTCCATGTTGGTCTCCATCTGACGCATCATCCGCTCGGCCAGGCCGAAACCACGGGCTTCCGGCAGCACCGCCAGAGAGAGTACCCACCCTTTGGCTTGCTCCTGACCGAAACCACCCAGCACATAACCGACCAGATGCCCCTCGTACTCGGCTACCAGCAGCAGCTCGGGCCAGAGATCCATCGCCTGACGGAAGAAGAAGGCGGGATAGACATCTTCGCCAAAGACCTTGGCATCGATCTGCCAGATGGCGTGCATGTCTTGGTGGGTGGCGGTGCGTAGCAGGGGCGGATTGTGGTGCATCAGGACTCCATCGACAACAAACGGATCGGCAACGCCGCTGACGGTTGGGCCAACGGCAGAAAAGGAGTCATAGGGTAGTGGTCATCCCCTGCCTGATGCAAGGGATTGGCGGTTATGGTGGCAGTGGCCGGCTCTGGGGCTGTTTGGGGGCTTTGCGCAAGCCGTCGAGCAGGTGGCGAAGGGTGAGCCAGGGGTGGCGCAGCAGCATGCGCGGGCCGCTCCACTTCATCACCTGCTGGATCTGTTTGCGCATCGCCGGGGCGTAGCAGTGGATATTGCAGTTGGCGCAGGTGGGTTTGTTGCCATGGTTGTAACGGCAGCGACGAAGGCGCTGATGGGCGAAATCCCGCAACTGGCGACAGTGGCGGCAATGGGGATCCTGATGATGGTGCTGGCAGTAGAGGCGGATCATGGCGCTGACCGTCTGCTGCTCGCGCATGAGTCTGGGATGGTCACTCGCCTTTTTGCTGACTGCGGCGTGTGAGCCCCGGGCTGGGCTGGCATGATGACTTTTCATGGCCGCCATTCTCCTGACCTGCTCGCTTGGGGTGTTGATACAGGTCAAAAGGGGGGATAAAAAAGGCTATGTCCCAATTACGTGTTGAAAGGCTAAGCTTGAAGTAGGCCATCACCTTGAGGTCTACCATCATGGATACCCCAGCCT
>NZ_JBSTYP010000132.1:0-1830 GCF_054052405.1 Aeromonas aquatilis
CATTTCAGAATCCCAGGTCGTTTAGCTCAGCTGGGAGAGCACCTCCCTTACAAGGAGGGGGTCACTGGTTCGATCCCAGTAACGACCACCATATTCGCAAGCGAGGCTGAGATATCAGCTGCGGTTGCAGAGAAAGTCCCCACTCAGATGGGGATTTTTTTTGCCTGAAATTCAGTGAACAGCACTTTCTATTGTTCGATCTCTTAACCTATCCCGTCAGCTCCCGTCTTATCCAAGCGCCCTTTTCCATTCCCGCTCTTATTCTGCTGATGTCAGCTCATCTTATTGCAGCACCTTGACCGTCGCCTCTGGCGAACGGCAATAAAAAGGGCAGGCCAAGGCCTGCCCGTAAGGGTGCGCAAAGCGTTACATGATCCCGCGGATCAGGATCCCGCTGATCAGCAGCGGCGCCACCAGGCGCCAGCACCAGAGCAGTGCCAGACGCAGGGCGGGTGACAGGCCCGCAGGCAATATGGCATCACCCAATCGCCAGCCCAGCAGCAGGGTCAGTACCAGACCAAACAGCGGCATCATCAGGTTGGAGGTGAGATAGTCGAGCAGCTCGAAGATGGTCTTGCCAAACAGGGTCAGATCGCTCCATGGGCCGAACGACAGGCTCACCGGAATGCCGGATGTCATGATAAGCAGGGTCAGTACCCGGCAGGCGCCACGACGCGACCAGCCCCACTCCTCAGTGGTGAAGCGCACCAAATGCTCCAGCATGGAGATGGAGGAGGAGAGTGCGGCGACCAGCAGCAACAGGAAGAAGACCACCCCCAGCCCCTGACCGAACGGCAGATGGCTGAAAACGGCGGGCATGGTCATAAAGGTGAGCCCTGGCCCTGCGGTGGGATCGATGCCGGTGGAGGCCAGCGCCGGGAAGATCATCAAGCCCGCCAGCACCGAGATAAGGCTTGCCAGTGTGACCACCCAGACCCCGGAGCGCAGCACCCCTTCGCTATTGGGCAGGTAGGCGCCATAGGTAGTGTGTACCCCGAGCCCGATGGAGAGGGAGAAGAAGGCCAGTCCCAGCGCGTCCAGCACGCTCTGGCCGGTCAGCATGGAGAAGTCCGGCAGCAGCAGCTGGCGTACACCCGCCATGGAGCCCGGCATGGAGAGACCGACTCCAACCAGCAGCAACATCATGATGAAGAGCGCGGGCATCATCCAGCGCAGTGCCCGCTCAACCCCTTTCTGAATACCCCCCTGCACGAACCACCAGGTCAGGCCCGCGAAGATCAGATGGGTCAGCACCGGCCACCAGGGGTTGCTGACATAGCCGTTGAACAAGGCGGTGAGGGCGCTCCCCTCGCTCAGGTTGAGCTTGCCAGCCATCGCCAGCGCAGCGTAACCCACGGTCCAGCCACCGACCACGCTGTAGAAGCTGTAGATAAAGAAGCCGCAGGCAATCCCCATATACCCCATCCAGCGCCAGTTCGGCCCTACCAGTTTGCGAAAAGCGCCGAGCACCCCGCGCTGGCTATGGCTGCCGAGCAGGGTCTCCCCGACCTGTACCGCTACCCCCAGGGTGAAGCTGAACAGCAGAAACACCAGCAGAAAGGCGCCACCGCCATTGGTGGCGGTCACATAGGGAAACTTCCAGATGGCACCAAGGCCAATCGCTGTGCCTGCTGCGGCCAGCACATGACCGAGACGGGAAGACCACTGAACCTGGCTCATACAACCTCCGGGTAACACGACATCGAAGCAATACTCCTGAATAGCAATAAACGACAGACCATAAAAAAGGCTATGTCCCAATTACGTGTTGAAAGGCTAAGCTTGAAGTAGGCCATCACCTTGAGGTCTACCATCATGGATACCCCAGCC
>NZ_JBSTYP010000134.1:0-1721 GCF_054052405.1 Aeromonas aquatilis
TCTGGAAGCACTCGATCGCAGTTGCCGCCATGTGCTGGGGGAAGATTTCGCCCGCAAAGGGGACTTGTCGGTTTTCGTACCGCTCTCTATCTCCACCAACTTGAGCAAACGGGTGCCCTTTGTGGTGGAGCTGGTCAATGCCCCCTATGAGAGCCAGCGTCAGATCCTGTTCTACCTGCTGATTGGGCTGCACCGTTTCACTGCGGCGGCCTTCGATGCCACTGGTAACGGCGGCTATCTGGCAGAGGCGGCCCGCTTGCGCTGGGGCGCCAGCATGATCGAGTGCGTGATGCTCAATGACCCTTGGTATCGGGAGTGGATGCCCAAGCTCAAGGCAGAGTTTGAGGATGGCAACCTGGCTATCCCGCGCCATGCAGACGTGCAGGATGACTTGGGGAAAATCCAGGTCATCAATGGCATCCCCAAGATCGACAAGGGCAAGAACACTGGCCAAGGGGGCCAACAGCGCCACGGTGACTTTGCGGTGGCCTTGGCCATGGCGGTGCGGGCCAGCTGGATGGAGGGGGGCGCCATCGAGTTCACCCCACTACCAGGTAAACGTGATGACCATGGCAGCGACAACAACGATGACTATCACCGATATGAGCGAGGAGCCTGGTAATGGGCAGAATCATTGATATCCATGGCAAAGCCATGAGCCTGGAAAAAGAGCCGCAGACCGAGAACGATGCCAAGTTGGCCCAGCTGCGCCGTCACTACAGCGATCATCCGACCATCGGGCTGACCCCAGGCAAAGCGGCTGCTGCACTGAAAGAGGCCGAGGAAGGGGGCCTGATCGCCCAGTGCGAGCTGGCCGAAGACATGGAGGAGAAGGATGCCCACCTGCAGAGCGAGCTCGGCAAACGCCGCCGAGCCCTGCTGGGGGTGAGCTGGACAATCGAGCCACCCCGCAACGCCACCCCGGCCGAGAAGCGTGATGCCGAGCTTATCCGGGAGCTGCTGGAGGACTTCACCTGGTTGGATGATGCCATCTTTGACGCCACCGACGGGATCCTCAAGGGGTTCAGTGCCCAGGAGTTCAGCGGCTGGGAGATGGTCGAGGGGCTGCAAATCCCCAAGGGTATCATCTGGCGCGACCCAGCCTGGTTCCAGACCCACCCTGACGATCGCAATCAGCTGCGCTTGCGAGACGGCAGCCAGGAAGGGGTTGCCCTCAACCCGTTTGGCTGGCTGCTGCACAAGGCCAAGTCCAAATCGGGGTATCTGGCTCGCACCGGCCTTGTCCGCACCCTGGTCTGGCCGTTCTTGTTCAAGAACTACAGTGTGCGGGATCTTGCTGAGTTTCTGGAGATCTACGGCCTGCCGGTGCGGCTTGGCAAATACCCGGAAGGGGCGACCGAGAAAGAGAAGGCCACCCTGCTGCAGGCGGTGCTCTCCATCGGTCATAACGCCGGGGGCATTATTCCGCGCGGGATGGAGATTGAGTTCGAGAACGCCGCCAGCGGTCAGGCTGATCCCTTCGTGGTGATGATGGAGTGGTGCGAGCGTTCCATGAGCAAGGCCATCTTGGGGGGCACCTTGACCTCACAGGCCGATGGCAAGAGCTCGACCAATGCCCTGGGCAATGTCCATAACGAGGTGCGCCAGGAGGTACGGGATGCCGACCTGCGTCAGCTGGCCGCTACCCTGACCCGCGATCTGGTCTATCCGCTCTATGCCCTTAACGGCAAGAGCTATCAGGGGCCGCGCCGCTGCCCCCG
>NZ_JBSTYP010000135.1:0-1633 GCF_054052405.1 Aeromonas aquatilis
TTACGGGAGGGGCGTGAATATCAAAGCATGTTTGCATGAGGCGCTGGGGCACCCCATGCAACACGTAATTGGGACATAGCCTTTTTTATGGCCGCTGTCCAGGGATACGGCCTTGCATAAAACCGGGCATATTCTCGCCACCGCGCTTAACAAAGGGGCGGTGGAGGCCTAACATGGCGGGATGTTTTTTTAGTCAGGACAAATGGATATGTCTGGGTTGAAAAAGGATCTCGGGCTCTGGCAGGGGATGGGGCTGCTCGCTACCTCGCTGCTCGGCACCGGGATCTTCGTGGTACCGGCGACTGCCGCCTCGCTGGCGGGTGGGGCCTCGCTCTGGGCCTGGTTGCTGCTGATTGCGCTGGTGCTGCCCATCGCCTTTACCTTCGCTCGCCTCGGTCGTCGCTATCCCCATGCGGGCGGCGCGCCGCACCTGATTGGTCTCGCCTTTGGCAACGGCGCCGAGCGCTTCTCCGCCTTCCTGTTTCTGGCGGTGCTGCCGGTGGGCCTGCCTGCCGCCCTGATGATTGCCGCCGGCTTCTGGCACGCCCTGTTCGAGATGGGGGAGTGGACCCTCTGGGCCATCCAGCTGCTCACCCTGCTCGGGGTATTCTTGCTGGGGCTGCGCGGAGCGCGCTCCTCCGGCAACCTGCAGCTGTTGATAGCTCTGGCTATTCTGGGGCTCACCCTGCTGATCTGGTTCAAGGGGGAGGTGAGCTGGCGCGATGCGGCCCGGCCGCTGCCGAGCGCGGACGAGTGGCCCGCCATGGCTACGGCGCTGGCGGTGATGTTCTGGTGTTTCGTCGGGCTGGAAGCCTTCGCCCACATGGGGGAGGAGTTCAAGCGGCCGGAGCGGGACTACCCCATCGCCCTGCTTGGCGGGGTGCTGCTGGCGGGGCTCATCTACTGGATCCACTCGCTGGTGGTGCTCAAATACGGCCTCTACGGCGATGAGGCGAAGAACGCCACCGCGATCCCCTCCCTGCTGGCGCTGCTGTTCGGCCCCACCGCCAAGTGGCTGGTGGCTGTGCTCGGCTACCTCTCCTGTTTTGCCAGCATCAACATCTACATTCAGGGCTTTGCCCGGCTGATCTGGAGCATGGCGCGGGAAGGCAAGCTGCCTGCCTCGCTGGCCCAGCTCACCGCGCGCGGCGCACCGCTGCGGGCGCTTACTCTGGTGCTCGCCATCTGTCTGCTCTGCATCACCCTGATCATCTGGCTGCGACTGCCGCTCGATGAGCTGATCCGCTACGCCAACGGCAATTTCGTGCTGGTCTACCTGCTCTGCATGGCGGCGGGCTGGCGCCTGCTCGGCGGGCTGGGCAAGGGGCTGGCGGGGATAAGCGTGCTGCTCTGCTCTCTGGTGCTGGTGGCGCTCGCCACTCAGGTGCTCTATGCGGTGGTGCTGAGTCTTGGCTACGGCGGCTTCTCGTTGTGGCGGCGTCATCTGCGCCGTAGCCGTCAGCAGGATGCGCTCCCGCTGGCGAAGTAACGTCTCCCCGATGGTCGAAGAAATGAGAAAGCCCTGATGTTCAGGGCTTTTTGATTGGCTATGTCCCAATTACGTGTTGAAAGGCTAAGCTTGAAGTAGGCCATCACCTTGAGGTCTACCATCATGGATACCCCAGCCTTTCAA
>NZ_JBSTYP010000136.1:0-1600 GCF_054052405.1 Aeromonas aquatilis
CTGGGGTATCCATGATGGTAGACCTCAAGGTGATGGCCTACTTCAAGCTTAGCCTTTCAACACGTAATTGGGACATAGCCTTTTTTATGGTGGCTGCCAGCACCGGCGGGTGGCCGACGCACGGTTTTATCCCTCTTCATCCGAATAAAGAGCCTCCGTCGACATTGGTCTATCTCCCCGGATGCGACAAACGTTTTAACCACTGCTGCAACCGTGAAGCAAGGTGGCGCTGCGCTGTGGTTGACTGGGGCTGGAGTGGCTCGCTGCCAGGCGGGCCGTGCCATTCATCTTTCACTCAACTGCGACTTGCCAGTGTGGCTTTTGCCCTGTTGATAAGCGTCACATCGAAAACGGCTACTTTTAACAAGAAAAGCAACATATGGAAGTTGAAATTTTGGCCGACTCAGGAAAGAATGCGCGCTCGGTTATTGGCGTCGTGGGGCAGGTTGACCCGCCACTGGCAGACCGAGGATGAGACGGCCCCCGGCCCATTTGGTACAGGAAACCACACAGGAATTTTATGAATCCCCTTCGCACTGCCGCTTCGGCCCTTTTATGCACATTTGCGCTGGTCAGCCAGCAGGCTGCCGCCGTCGAGTACCGTCTGCCTGCGGCCAACAGCCGCCTGATCGGTGAAAATCAGGAATACGTGGTGCCTGCGGACAACCGTCCGCTGGAGCAGATCGCTGCTGACTTCCAGCTGGGTCTGACCAACATCATGGAAGCCAACCCGGGCGTTGATCCCTATCTGCCGAAGGCGGGTAGCACCCTGATCATCCCCCACCAGCTGATCCTGCCCAACGCGCCCCGCGAAGGGATCGTCATCAACGTTGCCGAGATGCGTCTCTACTACTACCCGAAAGGGAAGAACGTGGTGGAAGTACTGCCCATCGGCATCGGTCAGCTGGGGGTAAACACCCCGGAGAACTGGATCACCAAGGTAGAGCGCAAACGCGCTAACCCGACCTGGACCCCGACCGAGAACATCCGTCGTCGCTATGCCGCCCAGGGCAAGACTCTGCCGGCAGTATGGCCAGCGGGTCCGGATAACCCCATGGGTCTGCATGCCCTCTATATCGGCAACCTCTATGCCATCCACGGCACCAACGCCACCTTCGGTATCGGTCTGCGGGTGAGCAGCGGTTGCGTGCGTCTGCGCGCTGACGACATCAAGTATCTGTTCGACAACGTGCCGGTCGGCACCCGCGTCCAGTTCGTCAACCAGCCGGTCAAGACCACGGTCGAGCCGGATGGCGGTCGCTACATGGAAGTACATGAGCCGCTGTCGCGCACCGAGGAGGAGTTCAACTCCACCGCCTCCGTGCCGCTGCCCATGACCCCGGCCACCACCCGCTTCATCGCCCACATGGACAGCGACTCCAACGTGGTCAAGCAGGTGCTGGAACAGCGTACCGGCATGCCAACCCGTCTCAATCCCTGATTGAACACTCTGCCAGCGCAGAGGCACTGGCAAGGCAGGCAAAGAAAACGGCGACCAGATGGTCGCCGTTTTTTATGGCTATGTCCCAATTACGTGTTGAAAGGCTAAGCTTGAAGTAGGCCATCACCTTGAGGTCTACCATCATGGATACCCCAGCCT
>NZ_JBSTYP010000137.1:0-1588 GCF_054052405.1 Aeromonas aquatilis
TTTACAACCGCCAGCGTCGGCATTCACGACTTGGCAATGTCAGCCCAGCGGAGTTTAACAAGAGGTATTGGAGAACTGCTCAGGCTGCTTGCCGGGACTGTCCGATCTTGTCAGGACACCTCATGGCAAGCCCGCCGATGCCATATCGACTCTTGAAGCTGGCTGAAGGTCATGGGTAATCAGGAAGATCAGAGTGTTACCAACATACATTCCACTGTCCCCTATTAACATTCACACAGCTGACTACTTATTCATATCATCAATACGATCGTCATTTGGATTGAAAACTTATTTTCTCGTGCATGTTAATAATCTGTATATAAATAACAAAAAATCCCCATCAACGACGACATCTTATAAACGAGCCCTATAAAACTGATATCTCACCGAATTTGTTACCGCTACCATAAGCGCAAGAAAGAAATAAAAACGTTTTCCACATTAAACGCCTTTAAATTTCTTTATTCTCTACAAAAAAGAATAAGCCACTCATATAATGAACGCTCTGGATGCATTGACTTTTAAATCAGCAAATAAAAAAACAATAAAGATAGTAAAATCATGGTGATAGATGGATTCTGACAGGGAATTAGTTAATGGAAACATATCATCAATAAGTCATTTTATTATTTAATGCACTCTCCTTAGCCTTGGACGGCACAATCAGTTTAAAAACTATAAATTTATCAGTTCAGACTATTAGGAACATTCGCAACATGCACAAAATCCTGCTCGATCAAGCTATGGAACTCACTAAGGCTCAAGGAGAGTGCTGGATCGTTTTAAAAGATGGCTCAATCAAAGCCGTTAATGTCGGCGATATGCTTCCTAAGGGTGTGCTACTGGTATCCCCTTCCGAGTTAGAACTGACACCGCCAGCCATGGCGAGTATGGATAACCCTATTCCCGACGAAACCATCCCCTCCGATAGGAGTGAGATCGACCCCACGGTTAAACAAGCGCTGGCAGCCCTCCAGCAAGCGATTCAGGATGGGCAGGATCCGACCGAAATCGCCCAGGCAACCGCCAGCGGCGGTACGACCGCAGGAGGCACCGCAGGCTCCGGTAACGCGGGTGCCATTGTCACCGAACGTGCCGCCAGGGCGACCATTTCCGAAGCCGGTTTTGATACGACCCATAACAGCCGTGATCCGCAGCGCCTAGATGCGCTGCCGGGTGACGAGAACGCCGGCAAGATAGAACATCCTCCGGTTGCCTTTGATCAGCAGCAGAGCATTTCAGAAGATACGCCGACCCTGTTCGCACAGGTTCCTGCAGCGCAGGATCCCGATAGCGACGGCATTAATCCCCAAGGTTACACCCTGGTGAGCGGCGTACAGAGCGGTCAACTGACCCTCAATGCCGATGGCAGTTATCAATATATTCCCTCCCCCGAGTTTCAATCACTGCGAGAAGGTGAGGCACGGCAGGTCTCCTTTACCTATATTGCAACCGATCCGAGTGGCAACCAGAGTGCCCCGGCTACCGTGACCATCACCATCACCGGCACCGATGACACTGCCACCATTAGCGTTGCCACCCCGGGCGCTGACCAGGGTACCGTCAAAGAAGATGTGACCCTCACCAC
>NZ_JBSTYP010000138.1:0-1408 GCF_054052405.1 Aeromonas aquatilis
CTTTGACAAGGGGAACCGCGAGTCAGTGGGCAACGCAGGCAACCCCAATCCGCCAGCGAACATCAAGCCCGGCATGCAGCTGACCAAGACCCATGGTGGCTATGCCAAGTTCCTCGATGCTGATGAGTTGTTCGACCAAGCCGAGGAGTTGAGGCTAAGGGACGAGCTGATATTCACCCGGGCGCGCGTTATCTCTGTCACCAAGACCTTGAAAGCCCTGCAGCATGACCTGGCCGAAGCGCAGGAGCTGACCGATCGCATTGCGCTCTATGACAAGATCTTGCGGGCTGAGCAGGCTCTCGATCGCAATATCCAGCGCATTGAGTCGATCGAGCGTACTTTGAGCGCCTTGCGTATCGATGAGGTGAGTGGGCCGAAGATTGAGGCTGACACCAAGCGTATCAACGCCGCGACCCGCAAGCTGACCGCCGAGGCTGACTTGCTCGAGAAGGATGGTGGTGCTGACACGACTCCTGTCGCAGAGATGACCGCTGAGCTGCAGGAGCTCGGAACTGGCGGACTGATGTCATGACTGAACCCGATATCTTCCCCATGACTGAGCAGGAGCAGATTTCCTATATCCGCTCGAAGCTCGGCGATAAATGGTGGCGGATGAACAATCTCTACAAGGTGGAGAATGAGCAGGGTGAGCTGGTGCAATTCAGGCTGCGACCGGCGCAGGCGCTGCTGTTCAAGACCATGTGGTGGCTCAACATCGTATTGAAGGCGCGTCAGATAGGCTTCTCCACCGCCATCGATATCTATCTGCTGGATGAGGCGCTGTTCAACAAGAACCTCAAGTGCGGGATCATCGCCCAAGACCTGACCGCGGCGGGGGAGATCTACCGCACCAAGATTGAAGTCCCGTTCGATAACCTGCCAACGTGGCTTCAGGCCTGCTTCCCGATCGCCTCTCGCCGCGGCGGCGCCAACGGTGGTTACATCCTGTTTCGCCATGGCTCCAGCATCCAGGTAGCCACCTCTTTTCGCTCCGGAACCGTCCAGCGTCTGCATGTGTCAGAGCACGGGAAGATCTGCGCCAAGTACCCCGAGAAGGCCAAAGAGGTGCGAACCGGTACCCTGAACGCTATTCACCCTGGCTGCGTGGCATTCATCGAATCAACGGCTGAAGGGGTGGGTGGTGATTTCCACAGTATGAGCATGAAGTCCCTCGAGCTGGAGCGAACCACTCACGAGCTGACCCAGCAGGATTGGAAGTTTCACTTCTTTGGTTGGTGGCAGGATCCGAAGTATGTGGCCACGGTGCCAAGATCTGGTGTGACAGCCAGCAAAGCCCAGCAGGAATACTTCGCCGCGGTCGAGAAGGCGATGGGCTGCACCATCAGTGATGAGCAGCGCCAGTGGTACGTGCTCAAGGAGTCAACCCAAGGCGAGGAGATGAAACAGG
>NZ_JBSTYP010000139.1:0-1357 GCF_054052405.1 Aeromonas aquatilis
GCAAGGGGCGGGATTACTTCTGGATCCGCGATGGGGTGCGCAACGTGGAGCAGGGGTTTATTGAAAGTACGGTGACCATCAGCGGGATGGGGGTGCGGCGCCGGGTGCTCTGCTTTACCCAAGATGGCGAACTGGTTGGCGAGACCTACAGCCGCGCAGCGGATGGGGTCTATCGGTTCGATCTGTTGTGGCTGAATCGCCGTTATATGGTGGTCGCCCAGGATGACCCAGCATATGGCCCTGCCGATTACAACGCGGTGGCCGCCGACTATCAGGCGCCAAAGCCCTATCCGCCTGGCGGTGGGGTGGCGCCCGAGCCTTTCCCCATGATTGCCCCGCTCAAGAGGAAACAACCATGATCTCCTATGCCGAAGGGCTGCGCACCAGTCGCGCCCAGCTATTGGCCACGGCCATTGATACAGGCAGCGGGGCCAGTGCCAAGCTGACCATCTACACCGGCACCAAACCGGCACCAGGGGCGGCTACGACTGACCAGCTGGCTCTGGTGGTGCTGACGTTCAGCCACCCTTGTGCCAAGACGATCGCTGGTGGGGTGCTGACCCTGAAGCCCCTGGCCGAGCAGATGGCCACCGCCAGCGGTGCCCCTACCTGGGGGCGCATTGTTGACCGGGATGGGGCCTTTGTGGCGGATCTCGATGTCGGGGTGCCAGGCAGCGGCGCCGATCTGGAGCTGCCCGCAGCGGAGTTTTTTGCCGGTGCGCTGATCCGCATCAATACCGCCACCATCACTGAACCGTAACCGGGGGCTCGTCATGTCGGCAGAGCAGGCCAGAAAGGATGCGAGCTTAGAACTACGCAAGGCCAGGAACAGCACCGGCCAGCTGGAGCTGAATCAGTCTGAGGTGGTGCGGCTGGTCGGTATCCTTAACAGTACCACCATGCCGCCGCGCCTGAGCGCGTCACCGGGTCTGGTGCTGGCATCGGGTATTGGCTGGCGCCCCGAATCGTTCCAGCGCGATGCTGGGCGGCTCTGTGGTGCTTGATGCAGTGCTTGCCAGCCACACCCATAGCCGTGGGGAGTTGGTCGGCGCATTCGTCATTGAATGCACCATGGCGAGCACATCCCGCGCCCCGCTGCCTGTGCTCGCCGGGCAGTATGACCAGAACGTATTCCGAGGCCCTGCCAGTGCGATGGGGGATATTTGGGATCGGTCTGATCGCCATTCACAGGCCCTTAGTAGCGAATGGCAGAAGGCAGGCACCGAGCGGGCAACCAGCTGCTCCCTGTGGCAACAGGCCGCCGCGCATCAGCAGCAGGTGGCTGAGCTGGGCGAACAGATGCCCCAGACGTTCATGGCAAATCAACAACGCTTTGCCGAGGGGCTGCCGGTCAGCC
>NZ_JBSTYP010000140.1:0-1309 GCF_054052405.1 Aeromonas aquatilis
CCGTTCTGCCCGACCAACCACACCCACACACGGCAACAAACTCATGCTTCCAATCCGTGCGGGTACGACAAAGCGCCAAAGGTGGTGGCCTACGGCAACGAGCATTTGAGCAGGAAAACTTGATTGATGGGCGCAGAGAGCGCTAAACTGGTAACTGTATTAGGGTATCTGCTTCCTGCTCGAAGCTGTTACCTGGTACAAAGAGCGCCAACTCTGAGTACCATCGAAAAACCGCCCGCCAAGGCGGTTTTTTCGTTTCAGGACATAACTCTACGCTTGATCATCACTGCTGATCAAGCTTTCTGAGAGCCAGACTCCGCTGCCAATAGCTTTTCGATGCAATCAACAATAACGTCTTTAATTGTCTTGCCATTTTCAGCGGCGTAAACCTTCAACTTTGAATGAGTGTTTTCATCAATATCAAAGTTGACCCTCTTTTTTTTTGACAGCTCAAAACTTTTTAAGTCCACTTGTTTTTTTACACTAGGCCGCCCAGCTTTCAGCATAATTTATCACCTGCAAGAATAGAAACAATCTCATCTGTAAGCATCATAACTTCTCCTGCAGATGGGCTATTTGGAGATACCTGAATAACAGTCTCTCCATTAGCAGCGGATGTTGGGAATAAAACGCTTTGGCATATCCTTGATTTGAACACAGGCAAGCCATATTCCAGAAGCGCAGACTCAATCTCACCACCAATTTTGGTGTTTTTGATAGCCCTAGAAATAACAAAAGCTGCTTTTAATTTACCATCAGTAATATCTATACGCTGCTTCACAAGGTCAACAAGATCTGACGCTGCCCATATATCATATGGAGATGGCTGCACCGGAATAACGATAAGGTCAGATGACCTTATCGCCGATATAGCAAGATCTGAAGCCTGAGGCGCCCCATCAATAACTATAAAATCCCTCTGACCAAGAGCCTTTATGTCTCTTTCGAGAGTAGGCCGATCAATTCCAATAACCGGCAGTTCATTACCATCAGCCACAGCAGCCCAATCTCTAGCGCTCCCCTGAGGATCTGAGTCAACCAACACAACGTCAAACCCACGCAACTTTAAACCCATCGCCAAGTGAGTTGCTATCGTTGTTTTGCCAGACCCACCCTTCTGATTTAAAACTGAGACTACCCTCATTACCCCACCTTCCAACCTCAAGAACCCCAAAGCCAGCACGTGATACAGAACACAACAGCTCATGTACTCATGTGCTCATGTACTCATGTACTCATGTACTCATGTACTCATGTACTCATGTACTCATGTACTCATGTACTCATGTACTCATGTACTCATGTACTC
>NZ_JBSTYP010000141.1:0-1265 GCF_054052405.1 Aeromonas aquatilis
CCCCGGACGATGGCGAATATGAGTGGGTGGACAAGGCCACCGGGGAGTTGCACAAGATCCCCAGAGGTATCGACCCCGGCTTTGATTATCGGCCCCAGACTCCGGCCGAACTGACCAAGGTGGTGACCAAGCGCGAAGCGGCCAAGCCTGCGTTGGTCGAGCGCCTGCCAGAGCGGATAGTGGAGAGCGCCTTCTCCAGTGTCAAAGGTGTCACCGCCCAGGGGCTGAGTGATCTGCTGGCCAAGTTGCCAGCTCCCCAGCGTGAACCCTTGACGGCGTTCCTCAAGGCGCATCCGGTCAAAACGCTGTTTATCAAGCAGAGCGAGATGGGGAAAGGGGCTGCCAGCCTGAAGGTAGCACCTGCGATAGGTGAATATCTGGGGATGGATCCTAATAGCGTCAGGGCTTGGTACACCTTGCGTGGAGCAACCAAGACCAACGGCTTTACCTTTGCACAGGCCGACCATGTGGTGATTAAAGTGGCAGCCAGCGATAAGCTGGGTGGTGTGGATATGCAGGCAGTACAGGCGGCGGTTGCTCAAGTTATCTCGGATGCCAAGGCTAACCAGGGCCCACGAACCTGGCAGCCACGCGGTAGCAGTGGGGACTCATTCCGCTTACACTGGAGTATATCGTCTAATGTTGGTGACACCCTGGGGCCCGCTGCCCAGCGCATCTCTACCTGGTTGCATGAGCTTGGCCATCAAGTTCACTTTTGGGCAGGAGAGCCGGATCTCTGCAGGCTGGGATTGCTGACTGAATATGGCGCCAAGAGTCGCCGCGAAAAGGCTGCAGAAGCATTTGCCGCGTGGGTTCTGGCCAGAGAGCAGTTGATGGAGCACTACCCAGAGCTGGCCGCCCAAGTCGAAGCCATGCTGACAAAGGCCGCCCAGGCTACCACCAAATCCAAATGACGATGGCAAGGAGTGAACAATGAAGCTATTGGAGCAAGCAAACGCCTTGTTTGAGTCGGGTGATCTGCTAACGCTGGATGATGTCAAAACGCTGGCATCACTTTGTGCCAAGGCATCTGGCAAAGAGGCCGAGTATCTGGGGGATCTCTGGTCTGCAGCGTTGCTCAATGCCGATGAACAGGCATTCGCCTACATGATAGGGATGGAGGACGATGCCTGATGGCCGGTAGCTTTATTGCCATCAGCCACCATGGGGTGGTCGATGCCCACGAACTGCTGGCCAAGCTCTACCAGCAAACCGGTGATCTCAGTGAGCCACTGGCCGATATTGGCGAAGGGCTGATGCTGTCA
>NZ_JBSTYP010000142.1:0-1246 GCF_054052405.1 Aeromonas aquatilis
TACCCCCGCTGTGTGAAGCCAAGGCCACAGAAGTACAGTGTGAAAAAAGCCAATAAAAACAATGCCAGTCAGGCTTAACTGACTGGCATTACCGTCAATTGACGGCCCCTTTCTCGTATCGCTATCGCGCCAAGTGCCCGCGCAGCTTCGCCGATTCGCCACACACGCCCTAGAAAGGCGCGCAGCTCTCGTCGCTCTCCTGTAAAAATTGCTCCAGCTCGGCCTGATAGGCCGCATCAGGTTGACCGCTGCTGGCAGGGATTACGGCGGCAGGACGAGCGACGGGAGGGGCGGTGAGGGTCTCCATCACCCGCTGCTGCAGATAGGGGTAGAAGGGGTTGGAGGAGGTGCGAGTGAGGGCGCCGGGGTTGACGATCAGCACGCCGCGCTCGCCACGCAGGGCCAGGCCGCCGAGATTGATGCCATATTGCTCCCGCTGCTCCGGGCGCGCCGCCATGCCATAGAGGGGGTCGTCCATCGGGAAGGGGAGCGCTACATGGGAGAGGGAGTAGATCTCCTTGGGATAATCGACACCCAGCGGGCGGAGCTGTTCAGGCTGGTCTGCGCTGGCCAGCGTTCTGGCCTGCGTCGCGGGGGAGGTGGGCTCGACATTGCCCACCACAGTGAGGCGATAGTGTCCGGGGGCGTTTGGCAGCAAGCGGTGCAGCGCCAGCTCTGAGTCCGAGCTCATCAGCGGGCCAAACAGGGTGCTGCGGTTGATATCAAACAGCACCAGTTCGCTGCCGTTGGCCGGCAGGTAGTGGTAGAGATCTGCAATGATGGAGCGGGTGCTGACGGTGTAGTCCATCACCGACTGGAAGGTGAGGGCGGGGGGAAACGCCGCCAGCTCGCCACTGGCGGCCAGCTGGCGCACCTGCTGCTGGATGGCGTGGGTCAGGCGGTAGGACTGGCGCGCGCCGTTGACCGGAAACGAGTTGTATTTGAACGGGTTGAACTCCGGCATGGTGTCGAGCCAGGCGGCGTTGGCAAAGGCGGGCAGCAGGGCAGGCACGGCCTTGAGCCCGGCGAAGCGGGCAAAGCGGGTCACCCCGATCATCGGGGAGATCAGCACCAGCCGATCCGGTTTTGCCAGCGCACCGCTCGGGTCGGCCAGCGCATCGAGCGCATATTTCACCGCCAGCGCGCCGCCGTTGGAAAAGGCTATGTCCCAATTACGTGTTGAAAGGCTAAGCTTGAAGTAGGCCATCACCTTGAGGTCTACCATCATGGATACCCCAGCCTTTCA
>NZ_JBSTYP010000143.1:0-1196 GCF_054052405.1 Aeromonas aquatilis
TGGAGCGTTACGGGAGGGGCGTGAATATCAAAGCATGTTTGCATGAGGCGCTGGGGCACCCCATGCAACACGTAATTGGGACATAGCCTTTGCCAAGCCCGGTACTCAGCATGGGGAAACTGCCTATCCGCAGGTGCGCATGCTCTGTCAGATGGAGCTGACCAGCCACCTGCTCACGCAAGCCGTCATGGAGAGCTGCGCCGTCAACGAGATGGTACTGGCCGAGCAACTCATCGCGCGTACACCGGACCACTCGCTCACCCTGTTCGACAAGGGGTTCTACTCCCTGGGCCTGCTCCACGCATGGCAGAGTGCGGGCGTTGAGCGGCACTGGTTGCTGCCGCTCAAAAAGGGTACCCAATACGAGGTGGTGCGCAAACTGGGGCGCCAGGATGCCCTGGTCTTGCTGAAAACCAGCCCACAGGCGAGGAAGAAGTGGCCGCACCTGCCGGACACAGTGGAAGCCCGCTTGCTGACCCGACACATCAATGGCAAGGAGCGCCAAGTATTGACCTCGATGGTCGACCCGATGCGCTTCCCGGGGGCCGACATCGTTGAGCTCTACAGTCACCGCTGGGAAATCGAGTTGGGCTATCGGGAGATGAAGCACAGCCTGCAACAACACCGGCTGACCCTGCGCAGCAAGAAGGCGGCGGGGATACGGCAAGAGCTATGGGGTGTGTTGCTGGCGTACAACCTGCTGCGCAGCCAGATGGTGAAGATGGCGGCAAGTCTGAAGGGATACACGGCGAGCCAGCTGAGTTTTCACATGGCATCGGTGTACCTCATCCATGAACTGAGCAGCATGCCGTACCTGTCACCGGGGAGTATCCCGAAGCGGGTGGCGGAGCTGGATAAGCAGGCGGGGCAGTTTGTGTTGCCGGAGCGAAGGGAGCGGAGTTACCCCCGCAGTGTGAAGGCAAGACCACAAAAGTATGCGGTGCAAAAAGCCAATAAAAACAATGCCAGTCAGGCTTAACTGACTGGCATTACCGCTAAAGCTGTCTCTTTTTTCATCTGCTTACCGCAACTCCTGGCTCCCAACACCACTCCGATTGTTTATTTCTTGTTTCTTTAAAGTTGCATACAGCCCTGCCTGTTGGCGGGGCTTTTTTATGGCTATGTCCCAATTACGTGTTGAAAGGCTAAGCTTGAAGTAGGCCATCACCTTGAGGTCTACCATCATGGATACCCCA
>NZ_JBSTYP010000144.1:0-1169 GCF_054052405.1 Aeromonas aquatilis
CCTTGTCAAAGCGCCCATCAGCGTGACGTCCGGAGTTGTTGCTCGGGTTCTGGCCTGAGCCAGCTGATGGCTGTGTGGATGAAGCTGACTTTCCCCCTGGTCCTCTTTTCCCTTTTTCCTCTCCCTCTTTGGCTTTGTTCTCATTGCGCATGGCGTGCGCAGTTTCATCCAAATTGCGCACGTTTCCCTTGGATAATTGCGCACGATTTTGCGCACTGCGCACACAGGGCTGCGCAATTTTATCGTCAGGCTTCGCAGCACTGACCTTGATATAGCGCCTGGCAGACTGGTAATTCATCCCCTGCTGCTCACACCATGCCTTTGGGCTGATGCCAGTCTTGGCATAGGCGCTTTGATACTGAGCGGCCAGGCTGCTCCAATCGGTCTTTGCCATTTAGAGAGACAGCTCGCCTTCAACGATGGTGTCCCCAGGTACCGGCTCATGAGTTGCCGCAACCACAACGCAGACACCAGAGGAAAGAACAACCAAGGCCTTGCCTCCATCGTAATGCTCTACGCAAGCGATGACCCCAGTCACATCGATCCCGTTTACCATTCCACCACCCCAGTTCATCCGCATCACCGTTCTCCCTTCCCCAGAAAGACAAACCCCGCCTTGATATGGCGGGGTTTCATGGTCCTTGCTGCTGGAGAGCATCATAGGCTCGTTCACAGGCTAGTCCTGATGCGCGAGCGCGGTCATACGCTGCTGCCAGCTCACCCGCTCTTTCATCAGCCCGGCTGAGCAGGTCGGCGAGCACCATGGCAGGCTCTGTGGCTGACGAGCCTCCTTGGGCAGTACCGGGATTGCTGGCGCACTGACTTGCTCTGGCTGCCAAGCGGCGGGCTTGTTCGCGCAACCGGCCAGACTCAATACCAGCAGCAGCGGCATCAGCTTGTGCCTGGGCGATTTCTTCTTGTGCATGGTCTCTCACCTCATCAATCTCAGCCTGCCGGCGTTTCTCTTCTGCACGGGCGTCCTGCTCAGCCTTGGTCCGGGCAATAGCTAGGCGAACAGCCTCTTCATCCCACTTTGCCTGCCAGGTCTTACGCTCCCCCGCCTCACCTGCAGAGTGGCCTGACTGGTACAGCGCGATTCCGCCACCGGCCAATACAGCAATCAGCAAAGCACCGGCCAGAAATGGCAGCGCTCTGCTTTGCGGGAACAG
>NZ_JBSTYP010000145.1:0-1162 GCF_054052405.1 Aeromonas aquatilis
GTTCTTAGTTCTTAGTTCTTAGTTCTTAGTTCTTAGTTCTTAGTTCTTAGTTCTTAGTTCTTAGTTCTTAGTTCTTAGTTCTTAGTTCTTACTTCTTACTTCTTACTTCTTACTTCTTACTTCTTACTTCTTACTTCTTACTTCTTACTTCTTGCTCTAGCTGAACTGCACTTCTTGGAAGGCACATCTCTGCATGCAGTGGGATTGACGGTAACATTTACGAGTTGGTGATGTGGAAAACCTCAAGATCCCTTTGCCTCCACTAGAAGAGCAACAGCGTATTGTTGCCAAAGTGGATGAACTCATGGCCCTCTGCGACCATCTTCAATACCGCCTGCAAACCAGCCAGCAGACCCAGCTTGCCCTGAGCGATGCGCTGGTGGAAGATGCCCTGGTCTGATAAGCCCCCTGCTGACCTTCGTCCGATGATAAGAGGTATTGATGATGAAACCCGGTCGTAACGATCCTTGTCCCTGTGGCAGTGGTAATAAATTTAAACGTTGTTGTATGAGCCGCGAGGGCAAGCTGCATGCCGACGTGCAGGATGAGGTCGCCGCCATATTGGCCATGAACCCCAATTTGAGCCTGGATGAACTCAATGTGGCGTTACAGCACAAAATGGCGGAGCGTAATAATCAACCGCATCCCGATTTTTGTGGGGTGACGCCCACCCAAATGGCCAATTGGCTGTATGCCCCGTTCGATCAATTACAGTGGCTCACCATCAGCACCCCAGACGATCTTGCTGCCAGCCCGGTGATGCGCTATCTGGGCCTGATGCTTGATGAGGCCATGGCGCAATCCGGGTCATTCAACGCCACCAGCAAAGGCAACTTGCCGATGAAATTGGTCAAACAGGCCTGTGCACTATTGCCGGAGTTTGCCGTGGCACAATGCAAACCTGACTTCACTCTCTGTGAGTTTACCGGCAATAACGAAGACAAATTCAATGCCCTGCACTACACCAGAGTGTTAGCCGAACTCAGCGGCATTATTTATCGCCGCAGCGGTCGCTATCATGTTAAAAAAGCCGCGCAACAACAGTATCAGGCGGCCGGGATACAGGCCTTTTTTAAGGCTATGTCCCAATTACGTGTTGCATGGGGTGCCCCAGCGCCTCATGCAAACATGCTTTGATATTCACGCCCCTCCCGTAACGCTC
>NZ_JBSTYP010000146.1:0-1094 GCF_054052405.1 Aeromonas aquatilis
TGTCAGCCCGGCGGAGTTTAACAAGAGGTATTGGAGAACTGCTCAGGCTGCTTGATCCGGGACTGTCCGATCTTGTCAGGACACCTCAGTTTCGCGGGCTATCGAGTTTGCCAACACGGAGCAAACTGAAATGTTGCAGAGCGTCTTTGATGAATTGCAACAGATGGAGGAGAAGGTTACTAGAGCTGTCCCTGCGCTTGGCTCCGAGGTACCTGCGCGGCACCTTGATCTCATTCGAAGAGCTACTCTCGCGATAGAGGAACTGACTAGCTCCGATAAGTCTGAGGAGGCCAGATCGTGAATCAACTAGTGACCGCAGAGAAAGATTTCGGGAAGAACGTATTGACCTCGGTCGAGGCTAGAGCTTTCTATCGTGAATGGCGAAAACTTGCATCAAGCAGAGCCAACCCCTGGTCTGCCATACGTGCTGCTACATTTACGGTGGAGGGCCAAAAAGATGGTTCAGGTATGAAGATCATATCAGCACTTCGATCCCACCTTGCTGCTCTGCAAGCTGAACGCTGTTGTTACTGTCGACGTCGCCTTGTTGGGATTGCTTATGCGCGGCCCATTGAGCATATCCTGCCCAAGAACACCTACGGGCAGTACACCTTTACATACCGTAATCTTGCAGTAGCATGCTTCGACTGTAATCTTGTCAAGAGCAAAGCCAATTGGTCAACTTGGCCACAAAATCGTAGGCGGTACATCAATGAAAAGAGCTGCAACGGTTTTTTTCATGCTCGCCTCCATGATTATGACTCCCATGTCAGATATTTTCATTTGGAGACGAATGGTGCATCAATCAGCGTCTACGTTGGCTTGACTCCCCAGGGACGGCATCTTTGTGTTGAGCTACTGAGCAAATCCTCGGAGAGAACCCTCGCGGAAAGTGCCAACCCAAGGTTTTCTGCCGCAATGGACAAACTTCGTGGCCAAGTTCAGCAGATGGCAGCGACAACTGACGACACCAGGTTGTTGGACTTCATGGAAGCGTTGGAACTTGAGGTGTCCTGACAAGATCGGACAGTCCCGGATCAAGCAGCCTGAGCAGTTCTCCAATACCTCTTGTTAAACTCCGCCGGGCTGACATT
>NZ_JBSTYP010000147.1:0-1084 GCF_054052405.1 Aeromonas aquatilis
CGGGAATTCAGATAATAAGTGCGACACTCATGGATGAATGGCGAGAGGTGGCCAACTGCTGATTGGTGGTACCCTTCTGCTCGCCAAAGTAAAAGCAGTATCACCATGAGCTATCAGCAGTTGACCGAGGGGCAACGATACCAGTTATCGGTGCTTCGCGCACAGGGGATGTCCATCCTTGCCACCGCACGCGCCATTGGCGTTCATCGCTCCACCCTCTACCGGGAGCTGCGTCGTAACGCCGGGCCGCAGGGCTACCAGCCAGACAATGCGCATCAGCACGCCACCCACCGACGGGCCAGTGCGGCCAAATCTCGGCTATCTGCCGATGTCATCCAGTTTGTCGAGCTGACACTCGCCTGGTGGTGGAGCCCGGAGCAGATAAGCGCGGTGGGCAAGCAGATAGGCCTCATGGTGAGTCACGAGTGGATATACCGCCATGTGGCCGCCGACAAAGCCCGGGGTGGCCAGTTGTACCGCCATCTGCGCCAGGGCCACAAGCGCTACCGCAAGGGGGCGAGCAGCCTGCGTTCTCCCATCAAGGAAGCCCGCTCTATTGATGAACGGCCGGCTATCGTCGATAGCCGGGAGCGGCTCGGTGATTGGGAGGCGGACACGGTGCTGGGCAAGCAAGGCACAGGTGCACTGGTCACCCTGGTGGAGCGCAAGAGCCGGCTCTATCTGGTCAAGCGGGTCGCGAGCAAACAGGCTGGGGTGGTGCGGGATGCGATAATCGAGATGTTAACGCCCTACATCGAGCAGGTGCATACCATCACCTTTGACAACGGCGGCGAGTTTGCCGAACACAAGGCGATAGAGGAAGCGCTGGGTGCCGAGACTTACTTTGCGCACCCTTACTCTTCGTGGGAGCGCGGTCTGAACGAGAACAGCAATGGGCTGTTGAGGCAGTTTATCCCAAAGGGAACAGACCTGAGAGAGGTCACGGACGAGGATGTCAGGAGAGCGGAGCAGTGGCTCAACCTACGACCTCGGAAATGTCTCGGATTCAGGCAGCCTGTCAAGGTATTCGAAGAGTACCGTCAGGCGGCATAGGCGAGTGTCGCACTTCGAAGTTGAATTCGCG
>NZ_JBSTYP010000148.1:0-1049 GCF_054052405.1 Aeromonas aquatilis
CCCGGTGACAGGTACGGCATGCAGCTCAGTTCATGGATGAGATAGACCGACGCCATGTGAAAACTCAGCTGGCTCGCCGTGTATCCCTTCAGACTCGCTGCCATCTTTACCATCTGGCTGCGCAGCAGATTGTACGCCAGCAGCACGCCCCACAGCTCTTGCCGTATCCCCGCCGCCTTCTTGCTGCGCAGGGTCAACCGGTGTTGTTGCAGGCTGTGCTTCATCTCCCGATAGCCCAACTCGATTTCCCAGCGGTGGCTGTAGAGCTCAACGATGTCGGCGCCAGGGAAACGCATCGGGTCGACCATTGAGGTCAACACTTGCCGCTCTTTACCGTTGATGGTGCGGGTAAGTAAGCGGGCTTCTAGTGTCTCTGGCAGTTGCGACCACTTCTTCCTCGCCTGTGGACTGGTTTTGAGACGCACCAGCACGTCCTGACGCCCCAGCTTGCGCACCACCTCGTATTGCGTGCCCTTTTTGAGTGGGAGCAGCCAGTGCCGCTCGCTGCCAGTGGTCTGCCAGGCATGGAGCAGGCCGAGGGAGTAGAACCCCTTGTCGAACAGGGTGAGCGAGTGGTCCGGCGTGCGCGCGATAAGTTGTTCGGCCAGCGCCATCTCGTTGACGGTGCAGCTCTCCATGACAGCCTGAACAAGCAGGTGGCTCGTCAGCTCCATCTGGCAGAGCATGCGCACCTGCGGATAGGCGGTCTCCCCATGTTGAGTACCGGGTTTGGCAAACGCAGCGGCATTGTCCGGGGTATCGGGGGTGCGCCACATCACGCCATCGACGGCGAGTAGTTGCAGCCCGGCCCAACCGGGATGATTGGCCTGCTGGTGCCAGAGATAGGCGGTCTCGTGAAACAGCCGCTCGATGCTCTTGTCCCCCAGTTTTTGGCGAGCTTGCAGGAAGGCGCTGGGGGCGACAAAGGGGCGGTCGCCGGGCAACAGGATATCGAGCTGATTTACGAGCTGGGTCATGGGGACGTGGCGGAAGATAGCCATGCCGATAATGGCCCAGACCAGGCGCTCCATGGGCATACGGCGACGACG
>NZ_JBSTYP010000149.1:0-1043 GCF_054052405.1 Aeromonas aquatilis
CGCTGACGGCGATACCGACAGTGCCAAAGTCAACATCGCCGTCAAGCCGATGAATGATGAAGTTGATGCGGTGAGCGACGACTACGAGGTCAACGAAGATGGCTCGGTGAGCCTGAACTTGCTGGCCAACGACAAGGCGCCGGATGGCGGGCTAGCAATTCAGTCCATCAACGGCGTCGAGCTGACCGGACTGGCGCAGACCATCGGGGTACAGGGCGGCAATGTCGTGATTGCGGCGGATGGCAGCATCAGCTTTGTGCCGGGCAAGGACTTCAGCGGTGACATCAGCTTTGACTACGTGGCCAAGGACGCTGACGGCGATACAGACACGGCCACAGTCAACATCAAGGTGGTGTCGGTGAACGATGACTTCACCGACAACGACGAGCAGGTGACGACCAGCGAGGACAGCGGCGAGAAGACTGGCAACGTCATTGATGGGGTGTCGGTCGATGGTCCGGTGACGGTGCAGAGCTTCAGCATCGCAGGTCAGAGCGGTCCGTTTGTGCTGGGCCAGGTGTACACCATTGCCGGTGTGGGCAGCTTCAGTTTGGCAGCGAACGGGGCGTACAGCTTCACGCCGGCCCTCAACTACAACGGCGCGGTACCGGTGGTGAGCTATACCCTGACCGACGGCAGCAGCAGCGACAGCTCGACCCTGAACATCCGGGTCACGCCGGTGGATGATGCGTTCAGTGATGCAGACGAGAGCGTGACGATCGACGAAGACAGCGGCCTGCACAGCGGCACGCTGCTCGGCGGTACCAGCAGTGTGGATGGTTCGGTCACCGTACAGAGCTTCAGCGTGAATGGCACCACCTACACCTTCAGTGCCAGCAATACCAGTTTCACCGTGGCGCTGACGGCGGGCAGCCTGGTCATCAACCAGGACGGCACCTACAGCTTCACCCCGGCGGCCAACTGGAACGGCACTGTGCCGCCGGTGAGCTACACCCTGACCGACGGCAGCAGCAGCGACAGCTCGACCCTGAACATCCGGGTCACGCCGGTGGATGATGCGTTCAGTGATGCAGACGAGAGCG
>NZ_JBSTYP010000150.1:0-1039 GCF_054052405.1 Aeromonas aquatilis
AAAAAAGGCTATGTCCCAATTACGTGTTGCATGGGGCGCCCCAGCGCCTCATGCAAACATGCTTTGATATTTACGCCTTTTCCGTAACGCTCCAGCATCCTGCGCCAACCCAGGTAGTTCTTCAGGTAGTGCGTCGCCACGCCATGGAACCGCTCCATCCACTCTTTCAACCGATGGTGATATCCGTTCACATGCTGGATGTGATACGCACCGACCACCCGTTCGCCTTGACGATTGCGCACCACCTGATGGGTTATACCCTGTTCCTTGCTGAAACAGGCATACACACCCGCGCCATCGCTACACAGCACCGCATCCGGTGACACCAACGGCTTCAACACCGCGATGACCGTCTCGGCATCTATTTTCTCCAACTGAAAATCCGCATGGTGGCCTGCACGGTCTTGTACCACCATCACCGGGATGTAATCTGGCCCGGTTCCACGAGTCCGACCTTTACCACCGCGATGACGTGGTGGACGCGGCAGTCCCCGCTGCCCCTTGAACGATTCAAGGAAGAAGGTCTCATCAACCTCAACGATACCCTCTTCCCGTGTAGCCTGATGGGTTGCCATTGCACGCAAGAAGCGGTGACGCCAGAGGAACGCGGTGTTTTTGCTGACCCCACAGCGCCGCGCAGCCTGGCGGACGGTCAGTCCTTCGATGAGGGCTTGTGCGTAGTCTTCCCAGCACTGGGCTTTACGCAATCTGACCAAGGGCGTCTTGGTCAGAGCGGTGCTGGTGCGCAGACACTGTTTGCAACGGTAGCGGCGCAGCCCCCGACTCCATCCCCAAGGCGCTAGCTGGGTGACGTTAGCCTGACAATGTGGGCAGCCACTGGATGCCGGTAACTGACTATTGAGCGAGGTAATGGTATGGGGTGTAGCAAGCTCCTGCTGAGCAACACGGCGCTGGCGCAGGGTTAATTGGGGAAAAAGGGACAACAGGTGTTGAAAGGCTGGGGTATCCATGATGGTAGACCTCAAGGTGATGGCCTACTTCAAGATTAGCCTTTCAACACGTAATTGGGACAGAGCCA
>NZ_JBSTYP010000151.1:0-936 GCF_054052405.1 Aeromonas aquatilis
GCGGAATGGGCAGACTGGTTTGGCGATACCGCCGATATCGGGTTGTTCCGTTATGCCTATAACAAGAGCGGTGCAGCTGATACCGGCGTATGGGGTGGGTCTATCCCGTTCAAGCCCATTGGGTATCGGTTGAAGATTGGGGCAGCCAACGCCTGCTGGGCTAATGACCTGTGCGATATGGATCTGGAGTTTTTGGATGCTGCGGGCAATGTGGTCGCCGCCCTTCGCACCCGCACCGATGGCACCTATCGCAGCGGGCTATGGTACGGCCCAAGCCTTACCAGCCTGACCAAAGCCACCCAGCGAGACGCATACCCGCGAACCTATGGAGAGCTGACCTTTACCCCAACCAGCCTGATTTATACCGATGATGGCGGTCAGCATCGCAACCAGTCATTTACCCTGACCTGCAATATGGCGGTGGTAACGACCCTGCGCTTTAGCAATATGCGCTCCTACGAGACCTATACAGGTGGCAACGGTTGCCGTGCTGAAACCTATTTGCGCATTGCAGGCGGGCCACCTGGGTTTAATGGGGAGTTTGCGGCGCTGACGGCAGAGCAGTACACCGCATTGCAGCCGGATTTGGTATTGCCAGTCGGTGCGGCTATTGAACATCAATCCGGGATTGGGTTGGTTGCTTCTGGCACTGCACCATCCTATGTCTTGGCGCGCGGTATCCTGCCTGGTCAGACTGGGGTGCTGTTCGATGCGGCTGGCGCTGTGGTGGCCAAACTGGCCTACCTCAATGGTATGGCGGTGCTGACGGTCGGCGGGGTGACCACTCAAGGGCCAGCTGATGCACCCTATCTCGGCTTGGCTGCTATCAATGGGCAGGTGTTTGGCTACAACCAGACCAAGGTGTTTACCCGCTCAACGCAATTCATTGCCTCAACGCAATACAAGATATGGATAGAGCTGCAACCGGGAGACCGC
>NZ_JBSTYP010000152.1:0-882 GCF_054052405.1 Aeromonas aquatilis
ACCACGGTGTGATTCATGACTGGGGTGAAGTCGTAACAAGGTAACCCTAGGGGAACCTGGGGTTGGATCACCTCCTTACCTTAAGATGTCGTGTTGTTGAGTGTTCACACAGATTGCCTTGATTCAAAGTAGTTAGAGCAAAGACCTGATGCGCAAGCGTCAGTGCTTGTTTGGTGAAAGCCAAACGAGAGAAGCCCTGTCATTGGGTTTTGGGATGTGAATAATGGCGCTCGGCCTCGCAGGCTCGGCACTCGCCATTACCCAAAATCTGCACTGCTAACGCAGCGCAAAGATGATTTTGGGTCCCCTTCGTCTAGAGGCCTAGGACACCGCCCTTTCACGGCGGTAACAGGGGTTCGAATCCCCTAGGGGACGCCACTTCTCTTCTTGCTAACAAGAATGCAGAGTTAAGAAACTGATTCTTAACTCTGTTTTCTTCGGCCTTGCGCCGTTGCAAACATGCTCTTTAACAATCTGGAAAGCTGATTTAAAAAGTAGTTCTCAAACATTTGTTACAAGTGCTTTGGAAACTTCTTGGCGAAAACCAAATTTTATTTGGTCCTTGTTGTACGACAACAGGCTGTGCCGGTTTCACCGACACTTCTTGGGGTTGTATGGTTAAGTGACTAAGCGTACATGGTGGATGCCTTGGCAGTCAGAGGCGATGAAGGACGTACTAACCTGCGATAAGCTGTGAGAAGTCGGTAAGAGACGCTATTACTCACAGATTTCCGAATGGGGAAACCCACCCAAGATAACTTGGGTATCGTTACATGAATACATAGTGTAACGAGGCGAACCGGGAGAACTGAAACATCTAAGTACCCCGAGGAAAAGAAATCAACCGAGATTCCCTCAGTAGCGGCGAGCGAACGGGGATTA
>NZ_JBSTYP010000153.1:0-849 GCF_054052405.1 Aeromonas aquatilis
GGGGCCATCTCAGAAAACGGAAAATAAAGCACGCTAAGCTCAAAAACTCGCGCTCTTGGGGTCGTCTCAGAAAACGGAATTTAAAGTACGTTAAGGCTTTGGCAGCGGCTGTAGCGGCCTGAACTTGCCCGCGCCGATCTTGGCGCTGCTACGCCAGAGGTAATCGCCGGTCAGGTTGATGTGCTCCCAGCCCAGCGGCGACAGGTATTGCAACAGCGCGTCATCGACGGCCTGGCCGTGATTACGCAATGCGTTCGTGGCCCTTTCCAGATAGACGGTGTTCCACAACACGATGGCCGCCGTCACCAGGTTGAGGCCACTGGCCCGGTAACGTTGCTGTTCAAAGCTGCGGTCGCGGATTTCTCCCAGTCGGTTGAAGAACACCGCCCTGCCGAGAGCCTGCGCAACCAGGCCGAGGCCTTGGTTCAGGGGGTGGCCAGTTTTCAACTCGCCCCTGGTGAGAGTGCGCGCAGGGGCTAAAAGTCGTGGCGCCCATGCTGCCGAGATCTGAGCGCAGTCTTGGGGTCTCGGCTCCTGTCCCTACCCGTCGATCGCTGCTGTGTGGCGGGCTGGTGCTGAGCCTGGATGTCGGCTTGGGTCTGGGCCTGAGCACGCGCACGGCCCAGGCCCAGGCCACGATCCGACTGATTCGGCCGCACGCCTTTGATGGCATCGGGCGATACGTGCTCGATCTACTGCAGCTCTGGGGGTGTACGCCCAAACACGATTTTTCCGACGGAGCTATCGCCGCACCGCAAACGCTTGGTGGTCACCCGAGCAGATGGACGAGGTCATCGACTGGTTGACGTTCTACAACCACCGCCGGCTGCACTCCACGCTGGGCTACGT
>NZ_JBSTYP010000154.1:0-832 GCF_054052405.1 Aeromonas aquatilis
CCTCCATCTCTTTTTGGAACTTCTCGCCGTAATACTTGCTCCACTCGCTGTAGGCCGGAATATCCTTGACCTTCTGGCTGTAGCGGGCCAGCTCCTCCTCCACCCCAGCCAGGGTGTTGGCCAGCCCCTCGGCATTACCGCGCAGGCTGTTGATGTCCACGCTCTTGTAGTAGAAAGAACCGGCGTTCACGGTGCGGGTGATATCGCCTCGGCCACCTCCCCCGCCACTACTGGCAAGGCTGGCATTCGTCTGCTTGGCCTCATCCTGAACCCCTTTAAGCCCCGCCCGCATCGCATCGGTGGCCCCTTTTGCCCGTGCGGCCGCCTCGTCAAAGCTATCACCAATGGCCGCGACGGCCTGCTTGGTATCGCCACTCCCACCTTTCACCTTGGCCATGGCATCGGCGGCAATAGCCATGGAGCGGGCCAGCGCATCCCCGGTGATCTTGCCCTGGGCGGCCAGTTGCTTCTGACGCGCGATCACCGCATCGATCTCGGCGGTGGTCTTGGCGCTGTTGTAGGCAGCAGCCAGCGCCTCCTCGATGGCGGCACTACTGGCCCCCGTGTGCGCCACCAATACATCCAGGGCGCCGATGGTCTTCTGAAAGCCCGCACCGATACGGCCATTGGCCTGTTCGAAGTCCAGCCCCAACGCCTCAAACGCCTTGGCCAACTTGGCCGGGCCATCAGCTGCGGTTTGCTTGGCCACCGCATTGATCTCGGCCAGATAATCACGGGTACTCTTGGCCTCATCACCCAGCGCTTTAACGGCTGCGGCGCCTTGTCGCCAGCTTCCAGTGGCCTCGTCGTAATGCACCTTGCCCTCGGCGAC
>NZ_JBSTYP010000155.1:0-786 GCF_054052405.1 Aeromonas aquatilis
ACTTTGGCGAGCAGAAGGGTACCACCAATCAGCAGTTGGCCACCTCTCGCCATTCATCCATGAGTGTCGCACTTATTATCTGAATTCCCGATAGACCTTCGCCAAGTACTGCTTGGGTGTGCCACCCAACACCATATCGGGTTACTTGTCTCGGCAGGGCGAGGGCGTGAGCTATTGAAATGTTAATTTCACCAAATTTAACCACTGTCATTCCGAGTTGCAAGGTTATTTGTTGCGCAAACTTTGTACAGCGGCATGCTGGGCATGCGATGTCAAATTTGCCAAGAATTGGCCGAGCAACCTATCTCGCTATGAAAGCTAAAAAAATATACTCATGCTCTCGCCCTGAGTGTTGTTTTGTGCGGTGAGGCAGAGTAATGCAATGCAAAAACGGCTCTAATTGTTCTTATATATTTTTCTCTGATTAGGCTTATCGAAAATTCACAACGTTGCCGTTCTGTTATGTGAGCTGTTGCCCTTAAAATTAACATGCAATAACTAAAGGATTTTTTGCAATGAATTTGTATGTTTCGCTTGATCTGAATAATAAAGGAATGAGTCGGGCAATTACCGATCTTCAGCGCCGTTTTCAGGCATTCAAAAACTGGTGCAACGGCCGCGACGGGGCAGAAGTACTGTATGAGTTGCTTTTCCCAAACAACATGCCGATCAGTGGCTATGTTTCCAATCGACAGCGGGAATTCAGATAATAAGTGCGACACTCATGGATGAATGGCGAGAGGTGGCCAACTGCTGATTGGTGGTACCCTTCTGCTCGCCAAAGTA
>NZ_JBSTYP010000156.1:0-762 GCF_054052405.1 Aeromonas aquatilis
CCAGCCGTTCGCGCCCGGTGTTGAGCTGCTGCCCTGCCTGTACCCCCATGGGGAAGGCGCTGCGCTTGGTTGAATGCACCACCACGATGTACCCCTTGCGAATAAAGGGCACCCGACCATCTGATGGCAGGCGCACCGGATCCAGCTTGATCAGATCCGCATCGAGCGGCAGATAGCTATAGACCACCGCATTAAACCGGATGATGTCAGCCACCACCGACAAGGGGCGCCAGATCTTGCCATCGACCACCATGTCGGGGTCGTACCAGGGTTTACTCTCGTTGCCCGCCGCCGTCACCAGGCGGCCAAAGCGCACCGATACCACCCCGGTCTGATAGTCAACCTTGCCGCTCACATCCTGGCTGGTGATGGTGCCATCGCCGTTGGCGGTCACCTCGAACCGGCGCCCGTCTGCGGTGTTGCCGCTCAGGTATAGGCTGGATGGCGCAATGGGTGCCCCCGGCGTCCTGAATGTCACCTCGTCCACCGTCTGGGCCACCAGGCTGGTGACCAGCGAACTCAGGGCAGGTACGGGCGCCGCGCCGGGGTTCCAGACCGTGACGGTCGCCTTGCCGGTGGCGTAATCCAGTGTCCCGGCCTGCTCACCGGCTCCGGTGGCAGGGTCGATATTGCGATAGAGGATCCCTTGCCTGTCCACATAGACAGACCCACCTAGGGCAAAGCGCACTGAGTTGGCCAGGATCGCCTCGCCGTTGCGCGGGGTGATATCCAGCACCAGCGGGGTGGCGGTCACGGTGTCCT
>NZ_JBSTYP010000157.1:0-730 GCF_054052405.1 Aeromonas aquatilis
ATGCTGCTGGTATGGGAGCTGCCCGACCCTGACGAGGATTACGCTATTGGCGCCGACGTGGCAGAAGGTCTCGAGCATGGTGACCGTTCGAGCTTTGATGTCGTGGTCAAGAGTGACGGCCGTCAGGTGGCCCACTGGTACGGACACCTCGACCCTGGTCTCTTTGCTCAGCTGTTGGCTCATGTCGGCAAGTGGTATGGCACCGAAGAGTATGGACCGGCTTATATCGGCCCCGAGCGTAATAACCATGGTCATGCGGTACTGCTCAAGCTGCGCGAGCTCTACCCCGTCCGCCGCATCTACACCCAGGAACACATCGACCGAGACCGTGATGACGAAACCCCACGCCTTGGCTGGCTCACCACACGACAATCCAAGCCGATCTTGGTGGATGGCCTTAAAGACCTGCTGCGTGCCGGCCAGTCCGGGATCTACTGGATAGGCACCATCAGTGAAGCAACCACCTACGTCTATGACAAACGGGGCAGCATGAATGCCCAGACCGGCTGTTACGACGATCAGCTCGTCAGCTACATGATTGCCCAAGAGATGCGCGCCAGAATGCCTGCTCGCATCGTCAAGTCCGGACCCGCCCCTAAACCCAAGCACTGGATGGCCAACTAATGATCAAGAACCAACCCAAGGCCCCCTCACAGGGTGGCCTCGATACCGCACGTCTACTCAACCTGATGAGTGATATTAATGGCCAGCCTGATTGGCGCTCTTTGGC
>NZ_JBSTYP010000158.1:0-701 GCF_054052405.1 Aeromonas aquatilis
GAAAGTCGCCATGACTTACCTCCAGGGGCCAGTCAGGTCAAAGCCCATCAGGCAGGTCTGCCCAGCGGTATAGTTATCTTCCTGAAACCCCACCCTGACAAACCGCAACAACTTGCCAGGCATGGCAGGCAGGTCTTTGAAGTTCTTCCTGTCCCACGCCCCTATGGTGGCAAACGGGCACACCAAACCGGGCAAGTACCCACGCAGGTGGTTGCCACTCTCGATCACCATGGTGGGATCCTGGGTCACATAGAAACCGTTGTCCGGGCCGTTGGGGATGTTCAAACCGTTACCGAATCGGCCAAACAGCCCTTTGATAAACCAGTTGGTGGCACCGAATAGCTGGTGATATGGCCGGGCAATTATCCGGTGGCTGGCGTTGTCAAAATTGGGATACAGGTTGCCCCAAACCGCCCAACTGGATGAACCCTGTTGCCAGTTACGCCCCTGCTCATTGGCATTGGTAGTCGGATAGATGTTAATCACGGCATGATAGCGGTCGCCTGGTCGAACCGATCGGATATAGCCAAAGCTATACATAAACTGGTAGTTACCTGCCGCATAAGCAGGCATGAAGTAAAACAACTGGCTATCGCCCACCAGATCCCAACGCCGGTTGGAAAAGCGCCCGGTACAAGGCCAGCGCCACTCCCCAATATTGGTGTAACTGTTGATATCCACCACATCCTCAACCATCGCCA
>NZ_JBSTYP010000159.1:0-680 GCF_054052405.1 Aeromonas aquatilis
GGCTGACCGGCAGCCCCTCGGCAAAGCGTTGTTGATTTGCCATGAACGTCTGGGGCATCTGTTCGCCCAGCTCAGCCACCTGCTGCTGATGAGCCGCCGCCTGTTGCCACAGGGAGCGGCTGGTTGCCCGCTCGGTGCCTGCCTTCTGCCATTCGCTACTGAGGGCCTGGGAGTGGCTATCTGCCCGCTCCCACTCATCCCCCATTGCACTGGCAGGGCCTCGGAATACGTTCTGGTCATACTGCCCGGCGAGCACAGGCAGCGGGGCGCGGGATGAGCTGACCATGGTGCATTCAATAACCAACGCGCCGACCAACTCCCCATGGCTATGGGTATGGCTGGCAAGCACAGCATCAAGCACCACAGAGCCGCCCAGCAGAGCGCCGGATCGATGCGGGGCACCATCCAATACCGATGCCAGCACCAACCCTGGTGACGCGCTCAGGCGCGGCGGCATGGTGGTACCGTTAAGGATACCGACCAGCCGCACCACCTCAGACTGATTCAGCTCCAGCTGGCCGGTGCTGTTCCTGGCCTTGCGTAGTTCTAAGCTCGCATCCTTTCTGGCCTGCTCTGCCGACATGACGAGCCCCCGGTTACGGTTCAGTGATGGTGGCGGTATTGATGCGGATCAGCGCACCGGCAAAAAACTCCGCTGCGGGCAGCTCCAGATCGGCGCC
>NZ_JBSTYP010000160.1:0-634 GCF_054052405.1 Aeromonas aquatilis
CCATCTTCGTGGACGAGGCCGATTACGTGGTCGGTAATGCCCGCATCATGGAGACCCTGCGCGATATCTACGATGCCACCGAACAACCCCTAATCCTGGTCGGGATGGAAGAGATTGCCCGCCGGATTAGCCAGCGCAAGCAGCTGTTTAACCGTATCTCCCAATGGATTGAGTTCAAACCGGCCGATCTCGATGACGTGTCCCTGATTGCCAGCGAAATGCTGGAGGTGGATGTGGAAATTGACGATGCCTTGCTGGATCTCATTCGCAAACGTTCCAACGGGGTGGTTCGTACCATCGTCTCAGCCCTCGACAAGATCGAGAAGATGGCTATGGCTTCTGACACTCACATCATCCGTCTGGAAGATGTAGACGCCAGCGACTTGCTGCATGACGTGCGCCGTAGCCGTTAGCGGTGTTAATGCACTGCGATAAAAGCAAAGAGCACGGGAGGGATACCAGTGGTTCAGACAAAAAACGAAACCAAAACAGAGTTCGCCTGGAATTGGATCTGTCAGCAAGAGAGCTTCTCTGTGCAAGAGGTCATCTGAGGTATCCTGATTTTCACAGACAGTCCCGATTGTTACGATGAGACAATCGGGGGTATTGAATGAAATCGAGAGAACACTATTCA
>NZ_JBSTYP010000161.1:0-580 GCF_054052405.1 Aeromonas aquatilis
CCACTGGCGCCAGCGTCCACCGTCACAGCGCCAACAAGAAGATGAACGACTCAAGGTCGCCATTCGGGCTGCTCACAGCAAGACGCGCCAGACCTATGGCGCAGCGCGTTTACAAGCTGAGTTGGCCGCCGAAGGATTTTACGCTGGGCGGGACCGGATTGGGCGATTGCGCCGTGAAATGGGGTTGTCTTGCAAACAAAAGCGCAAATTCAAGGCGACAACCCATTCTGCTCATTCCCTGCCTGTGGCGGAGAATCTCCTTGGTCAGGTCTTTGCGCCGACGAAGCCCAACGAAGTCTGGACCGGTGATATCACCTATATCGCCACCGACGAAGGCTGGCTTTATCTGGCTGGTCTCAAGGATGTGTTTACCTGTGAGATAGTGGGTTATGCGATGGGAGAGCGAATGACCACCGGGTTGGTCAGTCAGGCGCTGTTTCGGGCTGTGCAGCAGAAGAGGCCACCCGTTGGGCTTATTCATCACACAGACCGGGGCAGTCAGTACTGTGCCAAGGCTTACCGGGCTCTCCAGGTACAATTTGGCATGCAGACCTCCATGTCACGCAAGGGGAACTGCTTC
>NZ_JBSTYP010000162.1:0-555 GCF_054052405.1 Aeromonas aquatilis
GCTGCCGCAGGATTGGCGCACCACCAGGGAGGGGGGCAAGATGATGCTCTTGGCCGGTTCGTCATTGCCGGCAATCCGTTCGAGCAGCAGTTCACCCGCCTTGCGGCCAATCTCCCGCGCCGCCACCGACACCGTCGTCAGGGCGGGCTCTACCAGCGCGGTTTCCGGAATATCGTCAAACCCGACCAGCGCAAAATCCTGACCAATTCGCCGCTCCTGTTTGCGCAACGCCAGCATGGCGCCCAGTGCCACTATGTCTTGATAACAGACGGCAGCGGTGACCTCCGGATGATGCTCCAGCAGTGTTGTCATCGCGAGGGTGCCTTCCACCCGGCTGGCGCCGCAGCTGATGATCCACTCCGGTTTGGCAGTGATGCCGTGTTCGAGCAACTTGCTCATATAGCCCCCGAGGCGCTGGGAGCGGCTGATGGAGGTGGTTGCCCCCCCGATAAATGCGATGTGGCGGTGGCCGAGGCGGATCAGATGCTCGGTTGCCAGCTGGCAACCGAGAAAGTTGTCGGTGCCGACGAAGTCGATCGCCACATCCGGCACCGG
>NZ_JBSTYP010000163.1:0-504 GCF_054052405.1 Aeromonas aquatilis
GGTTGTGTCGCCTGAGCAGTGCGCGACCCTGGAGAACGACCCGCGTCTGGTGGTCGTCCGGTTGGCTGAAGACGCCAGCCTTCAGGCAGGTGATGCACCATCGGCGCCTGGGGATCTGGACGCAACACTGGGCGTCCTGACCGGTTCGGGCTATCTGGCGGGAGTCGCCACACTGGCGGGCAAGGTCACGCCGCTGGCCGAGATGAAGGTCGATGAGCTGCGCGAGCTGGCGGTGCAGATGGGTATCCCGGAGGCGACCAAGCTCAAAAAGGCCGAACTGGTGACAGCGATCGCGGCGACCGAAGTGCAATACCCGGTCAAGGATGAGCAGTCATCTGGTCAGAACGGAGAGCAGTGATATGTATGCCAGCGTCAATGACATGGTGATCCGCTTTGGCGAGGCCGAGTTGCTGCGCCTGGCCATGACGCCGACCGGTGAGCTGGATCAGGCGGCCATCACCATCGCCCTGCAGGATGCAGGCGCCTTGATCGATGGCTATCTGG
>NZ_JBSTYP010000164.1:0-499 GCF_054052405.1 Aeromonas aquatilis
TCAGCAGGCCGCGCCCGTAGTCGATAGCCCCCACCACGGTACCGACCAGGAACAGCTCGCCGCCCTTGTCGGTGATCACTGCCGCGCCGATGGTGACCGATACGCTGCCCGGCATGGCCCCAATCCCCAGGAACAACCCCTGACTGGGGCTGACCGGTGAGGTGGTGGTGAAGGTGTGGGGACTGCCCACCCCGGATTCCAGCAAAGCGCCCAGCTCACCGGCAGCGGTCAGATCCACCACAGGGGTTTCACTGCGGGCACTGGGTACCAGCTGGGTGAAGATGGTCTTGGCCTGCACCCGCATAGCACCCAGCGCCGCATCCGCCACCAGCTTGGTGGTCGAAAAGTAGTTGGCGGCATCGGCCACCACGGTCTCCCGCAGGGTGGTCTTGGTGGTTGCCTGGTCATAGGGGCTGGGTTGCTCCCCTTCAAAGGTGTGGCGCAGCGGGTCAGTGATCACGCAAGTGACCACGTTGCGGGTGAACTCGCCCTGGTAGCC
>NZ_JBSTYP010000165.1:0-494 GCF_054052405.1 Aeromonas aquatilis
AATTTGGTTTTCGCCAAGAAGTTTCCAAAGCACTTGTAACAAATGTTTGAGAACTACTTTTTAAATCAGCTTTCCAGATTGTTAAAGAGCAAACTTCATAAAGAAGTCAAAGACATAGATTGAACATTTCGTTCAACTCATGGCTTTTGCTTCTCGCAAAATTCAGTACGGATTATGGTGGAGCTATGCGGGATCGAACCGCAGACCTCCTGCGTGCAAAGCAGGCGCTCTCCCAGCTGAGCTATAGCCCCATAATCGGGAACGAAGTGGTGGGTCTGAGTGGACTCGAACCACCGACCTCACCCTTATCAGGGGTGCGCTCTAACCACCTGAGCTACAGACCCACTTCGTGTACTGTCTCTAAACTTGAATCAAGGCAATCTGTGTGAACACTCAACAACTTCGACATCTTAAGGTAAGGAGGTGATCCAACCCCAGGTTCCCCTAGGGTTACCTTGTTACGACTTCACCCCAGTCATGAATCACACCGTGGT
>NZ_JBSTYP010000166.1:0-490 GCF_054052405.1 Aeromonas aquatilis
GATGAGGCCAATGCGAATGCCCTGATCTCCCTTCTTAAACAGCAAGGACTTCGCCAATGAACGTGACCTTAAACAGCGTGCTGCTGCCAGATGATCTGGTCTGGCGCGACGAGTTCGAGTGGGCGCCGGTCGAGCAGGTGGTGACCCCGACCCTGAGCGGCGCCCTGTTGGTGGAGGAGACCGCCAAGCCCGAGGGACGGCCGCTGACCCTGAGCGGGCACTGCTCCCGCGCCAAGGTGCAGGAGCTCAAGGTGCTGGAGGCTCAGGTGGCCCAGCTGATGACGTTGACCCTGCTCGATGGCGTGACCCGCACTGTGGTGTGGCGCCGCCCTGGCGTGGTGGCCATGCCACTGATCGAGATGGCCGACCCGGAAGGGGGCGACCCCTATGCCTTGACCCTGAATCTCACAGAGGTAACCCCATGACCATTCTCTCTGGCGATATCGTGCTGTTGGCCAGCCAGCGCCTGGTTGATACCGATGACGGCGGT
>NZ_JBSTYP010000167.1:0-489 GCF_054052405.1 Aeromonas aquatilis
CTTTCAACCGATGGTGATACCCGTTCACGTGCTGGATGTGATACGCACCGACCACCCGTTCGCCTTGGCGATTGTGCACGACCTGATGGGTTACGCCCTGCTCTTTGCTGAAACTGGCATACACACCCGCACCATCGCTACACAACACCGCATCCGGTGACACCAACGGCTTCAACACCGCGATGACCGTCTCGGCATCTATTTTCTCCAACTGGAAATCCGCATGGTGGCCTGCACGGTCTTGTACCACCATCACCGGGATGTAATCTGGCCCGGTTCCACGAGTGCGCCCCTTGCCACCACGATGCCTTGGCGGACGCGGCAGCCCCCGTTGCCCTTTGAACGATTCAAGGAAGAAGGTCTCATCAACCTCAACAATGCCCTCTTCCCGTGTGGCTTGATGGCCTGCCATGGCACGCAAGAAGCGGTGACGCCAGAGGAACGCGGTGTTTTTGCTGACCCCACAGCGCCGCGCTGCCTGGCGGACGG
>NZ_JBSTYP010000168.1:0-484 GCF_054052405.1 Aeromonas aquatilis
GGTCATCAACCAGGACGGCACCTACAGCTTCACCCCGGCGGCCAACTGGAACGGCACTGTGCCGCCGGTGAGCTACACCCTGACCGACGGCTCGGGTCCGACCGACAGCTCGACCCTGAGCATCACCGTAACCCCGGTGAACGATGACTTCACCGACAACGACGAGCAGGTGACGATCAGCGAGGACAGCGGTACCAAGAGCGGCAACGTCATTGATGGCGTGTCGGTCGATGGTCCGGTGACAGTGCAGAGCTTCAGCATCGCAGGTCAGACTGGTCCATTTGTGCTGGGTCAGGTGTACACCATTGCCGGTGTAGGCAGCTTCAGCCTGGCTGCGAATGGGGCGTACAGCTTCACCCCGGCCGCCAACTACAATGGCGCGGTGCCGGTGGTTACCTATGTACTGACCGACGGCTCGGGTCCGACCGACAGCTCGACCCTGAGCATCACCGTAACCCCGGTGAACGATGACTTCACCGACAAC
>NZ_JBSTYP010000169.1:0-476 GCF_054052405.1 Aeromonas aquatilis
CGCTGCCCGTATCAATGGCCGTGGCCAATAGCTGGGCGCGACTGGTGCGCAGCCCTTCGGCATAGGAGATCATGGTTATTTCCTCTTGAGCAGGGCAATCAGGGGGAACGGCTCGGGCGCCACGCCACCACCAGGCGGGTAGGGTTTTGGCGCCTGATAGTCGGCGGCTACGGCGTTGTAGTCGGCGGGGCCATATGCCGGGTCATCCTGGGCAACCACCATATAACGGCGATTCAGCCACAGCAGATCGAACCGATAGACCCCATCCGACGCGCGGCTGTAGGTCTCGCCAACCAGCTCGCCATCCTGGGTAAAGCAAAGAACCCGGCGCCGCACCCCTACCCCGCTGATGGTCACCGTACTTTCAATAAACCCCTGCTCCACATTGCGCACCCCATCGCGGATCCAGAAGTAATCCCGCCCCTTGCAGATCACTCGCTGGCTCATCTGCTGGATACTCAACGGGCCAGGATAAA
>NZ_JBSTYP010000170.1:0-456 GCF_054052405.1 Aeromonas aquatilis
CGTATCCACTGCGGGCCCTGGTGGGGATGGGAATGCAGATCCCGGCGCAGTGGGTGCGGGATAAGCTGCAGATCCCGGCCCCCAAGGAGGGGGAAGAGGTACTGATCATCGTGGACAAACAGGCCGGGCAGGGAGAGGCCGCGCTTAAGGCAAAGGGACTGGCCGCGCTGGTTGCAAGTAAAGGTGAGGCCGACAAGGGGGATAACAACGATGCCCAGTTGGCCAGGTTGCAGGCTGAGGCGGCCCCTCTGCTGGAGGGGATGACCGATGCTGTCCAGGCGCTGGTGATGCAAGCCACTACCCTGGAAGAGATCCGGGATGGCTTGTTGGCGCTGGAACCAGAGCTCAGCCATGACAAACTGGGTGCGCTGATGGCGCAAGCCATCGCCGCCAGCGAGCTGCTTGGGATGCTTGAGATGGAGGAGGGGCGCTGATGCCCGTTCGCTATGGTTCTTT
>NZ_JBSTYP010000171.1:0-454 GCF_054052405.1 Aeromonas aquatilis
ATCAACGGTGTGGCGCTGACGGGCGGTGCGCAGAGCATTGCGGTCAAGGACGGGGTTGTGGAGATTGCGGCCGATGGCAGCATGACCTTCAAGCCGGGCGAGAACTTCAACGGTGACATCAGCTTTGACTACGTGGCCAAGGACGCTGACGGCGACACCGACACGGCCACAGTCAGCATCAAGGTGGCGGCACAGGACGATCCGGTCGATGCGGTAAACGACAGCTATGAGGTCAACGAGGATGGCTCGGTGACCCTGACCCTGCTGGCCAACGACAAGGCGCCGGATGGCGGGCTGAAGATAGTCTCCATCAACGGTGTGGTACTGACTGGCGGTGCGCAGAGCATTGCGGTCAAGGACGGTGTTGTGGAGATTGCGGCCGATGGCAGCATGACCTTCAGACCGGGCGAGAACTTCAACGGCAAGGTCAGCTTTGACTACGTGGCCCAGGACG
>NZ_JBSTYP010000172.1:0-452 GCF_054052405.1 Aeromonas aquatilis
GGATGGTCGGCGGCCGGGTTCTCTATACCGACAGCACCCACCTGCAAGCCAATGCCAACAAGAAGAAGCTGACCGAGGTCGAGGTCACTGTTACCCCCAAAGCCTATCTTGATGAGCTGGAGCAGGCTATCGATGAGGACCGCAAGCAACATGGGAAAAATCGCTGCGCCGCCGGGTAAAAGCCGCACAATCGGAGCAATCGGAGCAATCGGAGCAACCAGAGCAACCAGAGCAACCAGAGCAACCAGAGCAAGGCAAATCTCAAGCCACAACCCCCACCGGGGAAACGCGGACCATCAAGCAGAGCACCACCGACCCCGACAGCGGCTACATGGTGCGCGAGGGGAAACCCAAAGGTTTCTTTGAGGTATCCTGATTTTCACAGACAGTCCCGATTGTTACGATGAGACAATCGGGGGTATTGAATGAAATCGAGAGAACACTATTCACCA
>NZ_JBSTYP010000173.1:0-452 GCF_054052405.1 Aeromonas aquatilis
GCAGCCCAGCCCCTATGACCAGGCAACCACCAAGACCACCCTGCGGGAAACCGTGGTGGCCGATGCCGCCAACTACTTTTCGACCACCAAGCTGGTCGCGGATGCGGCGCTGGGTGCAATGCGAGTGCAGGCCAAGACCATTTTCACTCAGCTGGTACCCAGTGCCCGCAGTGAAACCCCTGTAGTCGATCTGACCGCTGCCGGTGAGCTGGGCGCCCTGCTGGAATCCGGGGTGGGCAGTCCCCACACCTTCACCACCACCTCACCAGTCAGCCCAAGCCAAGGGCTGTTCCTGGGGATTGGTGCCATGCCGGGCAGCGTATCGGTCACCATCGGCGCGGCGGTGATCACCGACAAGGGTGGCGAGCTGTTCCTGGTCGGTACCGTGGTGGGGGCTATCGACTACGGGCGCGGCCTGCTGACCTTCAACAGCCAGTGCCCGAACTACGGCG
>NZ_JBSTYP010000174.1:0-423 GCF_054052405.1 Aeromonas aquatilis
GGTGGCCGAGGCGGATCAGATGCTCGGTTGCCAGCTGGCAACCGAGAAAGTTGTCGGTGCCGACGAAGTCGATCGCCACATCCGGCACCGGTCGCACCACCAGAATGGTGGGCATGTGGCGCCGTTGCAGGCTCTCGAAAAAGCTGTGCGGGGTAGGCTGGGCGGCGCAAATCACCATGCCTGCGGCGCTGTTTCGCTGCAGCGAGTCCATAAACTGCTGCTGCCTTGCCGCTGATTCCTCGCTGTTGGCAAGAAACAGCATCAGATCATGATGCTCCATCTCCCGGCTGAGGCCAGCCGTCATCTCCGCATAGAAGGGGTTGGTGATGTCGTGCAGCAGCAGCCCCACCTGATTGCTGCTCTTGTTGCGCAGATTGGCGGCGGTCTGGTTGTAGACATAGCCGAGCTCATCGATCGCCTTGA
>NZ_JBSTYP010000175.1:0-419 GCF_054052405.1 Aeromonas aquatilis
ACTGCTGCTCGAACGGATTGCCGGCAATGACGAACCGGCCAAGAGCATCATCTTGCCCCCCTCCCTGGTGGTGCGCCAATCCTGCGGCAGCAGCTAACGGGGTCGCTCACGACCCCTGCTGGCTGATGGTTAGGTGATTGAAGCGCTCACCTCGCTGCTCACAATACAAGGCTCCCCCTCCTTCCCTGCGACCACCCGCAGACCAAACCCCCGCTCTGCCATCATCCGGTAATCATGACCGGCAATGGCAGGCCAGACCGCCAGCGCAGAGAGCCGGTTCTCGCCGGTATTGATCAGCCGGTGGGCCACGTGACCCGGGATATGGTGAACACTGCCGGGGAAAACCTGCTCAAGCCGACAGACGCCAGCCATATCCTGCAACAGCAGCAAGCCGGTCCCGCACAACCCGAAGTAGTACT
>NZ_JBSTYP010000176.1:0-419 GCF_054052405.1 Aeromonas aquatilis
GCCAGCCGCAGCACCCGCTTATCGGGGCGGATGGGGGGCTTGGGTGGTTCTGGTGGTGGCGTCTTGCCCCAGGAGGGCAACATGGCCTCATCCCAGCCATCACGCCAGCCCTCTATCAGCGGCTTGCCGTGGTGCCAGGCTTGAGCGGCGACCCCCTTACCAATGAGGATGCCCTCTTGCCACTGGTCAGCCAGCCAAGCCTTGTCAAAGCGCGGCGGGTTGGTGAACCCGACCAGGCGCCACCTGCTGACCGGGGCCGCCTCAACCCACAGGGACTGATTCGCCACATGGCCAGCGGCCAGGCTGTCATAGCCCTCGCGGTTCTGCTGGCTGACCGGCAGCCCCTCGGCAAAGCGTTGTTGATTTGCCATGAACGTCTGGGGCATCTGTTCGCCCAGCTCAGCCACCTGCTGCTGATG
>NZ_JBSTYP010000177.1:0-412 GCF_054052405.1 Aeromonas aquatilis
AAGGGGTGGGCAGTGGCGACCTTTACCGGTGGTCATGCCTATCTGCAAGATTCGGTGATCCAGGTCGAGGGGGTATCGCCTGCCGCCTACAGCGGCGAGCATCGGGTGATGCAGGTCACCGCCACTCAGGTTTGGTTTGAGATTGATGGTGGCAACCCCGGCGCCCCAGGAACGGGCGCAGCAATGACCATGAAGGTGGCGCCGCTGGGCTGGACGATCACCCACGAAAGCGGTGACGGCAAGATCTTTATCGTGCGCCCCACCAATGTCAGTGAGTCGGGGAATGTATCGTGGCGAATTGATAACAGCGCATTCACTGGATGGACGGGCTCTAACCAGTATGGGTTTGCCTCCTATCTGGCCAAGATCACCATGGTTGAGGATGTGGTGGATATCAACACCTTTACCACTA
>NZ_JBSTYP010000178.1:0-409 GCF_054052405.1 Aeromonas aquatilis
CCGGTGGCCTTGTCCACCCACTCATATTCGCCATCGTCCGGGGCCTTGCCGACCACCAAGCCGCGCCGCTTGAGGTCGGCCTCGGAGAGCAAGAACTTCTTGCACTTGCAGCCATAGCCGTTGCTGGGGCTGTGCGTCTCCCACCAGGGGTGATCAACCGGCAGCACTAGGTTGTTCCACTTGAGGTGCAACTCCCTGGGGTGCTCGGAGTCCCCATGACGATAGAGCGCATAGGGGCGTTTGTGCTTGATGCGCTGGATCTGCGCCTCACGCCCTGCGTTATAGCTCTGGCGCAGGTTGGTCTCGAAGATGACGCGGGAACGCCAGGACGCGGGCCCGGTATGCTCCCAACCGTGGCGGGCCACAATCTCCTTGAACGCCTTCTGAAAGGCCCCGATGGATTGCCCTT
>NZ_JBSTYP010000179.1:0-407 GCF_054052405.1 Aeromonas aquatilis
GCCCGTTTGCCCAATTGCGGGCGTTTTCCCTTGTAGGGTCTCAGTCGCAAGTCCATCTTGGCCTCCTTGTTTTCGGCCATTCTAGCAATCTGGAACCTGCTTCTGTGGATAAGTTTGTATAAAAGCTGTGGCTGGATATGAATAACTAAAAAAGTGCAGTTTTTTGCAATTTTATTGCAGATAAGGGGTTGCCAGAAAGAATCCGTTCCCTATAATGCGCCTCCATCGACAGGGCAAGCGGCAACGTAGAAAGCCAAGTCGATAACCTCGAAAAGCCTTTGCAAATAAGGCTTGACTCGAGAGGGCGGTTGAGTAAAATTCCACTCCCGCAGCAACGAACTGTTGCGTCGCTCTTTAACAATTTGAATCAAGCAATCTGTGTGGGCACTCACAGCATCGAACATCAA
>NZ_JBSTYP010000180.1:0-402 GCF_054052405.1 Aeromonas aquatilis
ACTTGCCCCCTGGTACTGCCTGAACCATATCTTGGTGACCAGCTCCGCCTCTTTCTGGGTCAGGTGCTTGGCTGGCTTGTCGCCTTGCGCCATGGCCTGCCTGGAAAACAGGATCCGGCGCTCCCCCTCCTCACGCTCTGCAATGGTGTCAAAAAACTGATCAAAACCAGCCCGGATGGCAGGAACCTCCCCGGCTGTCGGGTAGGGATAACTCTCATCAAGCCGCATCCCCAGCGCAGCTTCTGCATCCCAGGACGCCTCACTGACAATGTTGGCCAGATAATCGTTACTGGCACTCTGGTCTTGCAGCTTGGCTATCAGGTATGACTCAAACGCCCGGGCGCTCAGCTCCCGCTCGGTGGTCCAGTACGCTTTGCTACGCTTGTCATCCAGCTTGCGCGA
>NZ_JBSTYP010000181.1:0-400 GCF_054052405.1 Aeromonas aquatilis
CATCGAAAGCCAGCGCGTTGATGGTCAGGGTGCCAAAGCCGGTGACCAGCACCGCCTTGAGCAGCGCCGCCAGGGCGCCCTCTGCGGTATCACCCAGGTTCGGGGCCCCCTGCATCTCGCTTGCAAACCATTTGACCTTGTATTCAGCCATCTCTTTTCTCTCCACGGGCAAGGCGCAACGCCTCACCGGTTAACGGTTGACGTTGCCCCTGAGCTGGGCCTCGAAACGGTCGGTATCTACCGCAGCCACCGACTGCAAGATGGTGCGGATAAACCAGATCGGGTAATTGGCGGCGTAGGTGTTGAACCGCAGCACGTTGCCCGCAGCCCAACCGGCCCCCCAGCCACGGCGGTCAACCCTGAAATAGGGCTGGCCGTTGTTGGGGTTGATGGGGGCAAA
>NZ_JBSTYP010000182.1:0-393 GCF_054052405.1 Aeromonas aquatilis
GGGTGATCCCCTCATGGGCCAGCTTATGGGTCAGCTGCACCGGATCCAGCACCATGCTGGCGCGGTTGAGGTAAGAGACCTTGGTACCCCAACTGAACATGATCGAGCTGTTCACATCCGGCAGCGCCCCCAGGGTCAGCACCACAGAGCCGGTGATGAAGTTGAGCAGGCCAGATCCATAGGATTTGTCCTGGCCAAACAGCTCCCCGCGCCCGTTGTCTTTCAGGTCGTACCATTTTCCCTGGGCCAGATAGCTGACGGTCAGCGAACCGGGGCAAGGGGTGGGCAGCAGGGTCGCGGTATAGGCATAGCCCCGGTTGTTGGCGGCGATCTGGATCTGGGCCGTGTCAGCGATGCGCGATGGCATCACTGCCGGGCGAAAGCTCACGGTTT
>NZ_JBSTYP010000183.1:0-388 GCF_054052405.1 Aeromonas aquatilis
ATCGCGCTGTACTCAGTGGCGAGCTCATGCAGAGCGCCCCACTTATTGGCCAGGTGTGGCTTGGCAGTCACCAATGCGGTAAGGAACTGGGCCAGCTCAGGGCTTTGCTCAACGGTTGAGGGCCGTTCACGCTGATAATTGCCAGCCAGTGCGGCTGGGCCTTCATTGGCCAACGAGCTTTGCCAACGGCGCAGCGTGATCAGGCTAAACGGTTTTTGCCGCTCATAGACGCTGGCTGGCAACTGCAGGCTGCGGGTACGGTATGCCTCGATAAAAATCCGGCGTCCCACCTCTCCTTGCTGGCAGGCGTGATAGGGCGTCAGAAAGATATCGGCGGCCTGCAAAATCAGCAGTCTGGCATCTACTTTTTTGCGTGGGGCTTCGCTCA
>NZ_JBSTYP010000184.1:0-385 GCF_054052405.1 Aeromonas aquatilis
TCTGGCAGCAGCACGCTGTTTAAGGTCACGTTCATTGGCGAAGTCCTTGCTGTTTAAGAAGGGAGATCAGGGCATTCGCATTGGCCTCATCGGCCTGCAGTTCGGCCGAGCCCCCAGCCCCTTTGAGCTCGATGGTGATCCGCTCGGACAAGGGCCTGCGTGTCCCTGGGGTGTTGGTGCTGGGGGTAGATGGCACTACAGTCGGAGCCGGTGGCTGAGCTGCGGCCTGATTGGTTTTGGCACTCTCTTTGGCCAATGCTTTGTTGAGCTCCTCTTTGAGGCGGGCCTGCATCACCTCCATCTCTTTTTGGAACTTCTCGCCGTAATACTTGCTCCACTCGCTGTAGGCCGGAATATCCTTGACCTTCTGGCTGTAGCGGGCCAG
>NZ_JBSTYP010000185.1:0-385 GCF_054052405.1 Aeromonas aquatilis
CTGGCCCGCTACAGCCAGAAGGTCAAGGATATTCCGGCCTACAGCGAGTGGAGCAAGTATTACGGCGAGAAGTTCCAAAAAGAGATGGAGGCGATGCAGGCCCGCCTCAAAGAGGAGCTCAACAAAGCGTTGGCCAAAGAGAGTGCCAAAACCAATCAGGCCGCCGCCCAGCCACCGGCCTCGGCTGTCGCGCCATCTACCCCCGGTACCAACACCCCAGGGACACGCAGGCCCTTGTCCGAGCGGATCACCATCGAGCTCAAAGGGGCTGGGGGCTCGGCCGAACTGCAGACTGATGAGGCCAATGCGAATGCCCTGATCTCCCTTCTTAAACAGCAAGGACTTCGCCAATGAACGTGACCTTAAACAGCGTGCTGCTGCCAGA
>NZ_JBSTYP010000186.1:0-381 GCF_054052405.1 Aeromonas aquatilis
TTGTCGGTGATGGTGCCCACCAGTTTCACCAGGTTGGCTGACAGCAGGCTGCTCTCCTGATCCGGGCCGCTGTTCGGGGTGTGTGCGATGGCACGCACTTGATCCAGTGTCACCTCCCCGCTGCTGTTGACCGACAGGGTAAAGGCCACACTGCCGCTGCTGCCACCCACCCGGCCGACCACGCTGCCACTCTCCAGATAGAGCAGGATGTCCTGACCGGTCGCGGTGTCGTTGAGCCCGCTATCTGCCCCGGCAGCACTGACATTCAGGCTGTAAACCAGGGTGCCGGCCCCATCGGCGCCAAAGCTGCTGGTGAACAGGCTGGCATAGCTGGTGCTGGCATTGAGTGACAGGTTGCTTTCGTCCACCTGCAGACTGTCG
>NZ_JBSTYP010000187.1:0-376 GCF_054052405.1 Aeromonas aquatilis
TCGAACGGTCACCATGCTCGAGACCTTCTGCCACGTCGGCGCCAATAGCGTAATCCTCGTCAGGGTCGGGCAGCTCCCATACCAGCAGCATGTTTTCGACTGAGCGCTGGCCTTGCTCGTCCAGAGTCTCGGGTTTGCGAGCCTTCTCCCGGCGGCCGGTAACCGGGTCCATGTCATAGACGATGAGCGGGGCAATGCAGTCGCCCTCTGCAGCCATGGTGACAATGGGGTCAAATACCCTGCGGCCAGACGTCAGGAAGGCCTCCAGCGGCGTGCTCGGGAACTCCTGTTTCATCTCCTCGCCTTGGGTTGACTCCTTGAGCACGTACCACTGGCGCTGCTCATCACTGATGGTGCAGCCCATCGCCTTCTCGAC
>NZ_JBSTYP010000188.1:0-370 GCF_054052405.1 Aeromonas aquatilis
TCAACTTCATCATTCATCGGCTTGACGGCGATGTTGACTTTGGCACTGTCGGTATCGCCGTCAGCGTCCTGGGCCACGTAGTCAAAGCTGATGTCACCGTTGAAGTCCTTGCCCGGCACAAAGCTGATGCTGCCATCCGCAGCAATCACGACATTGCCGCCCTGTACCGCGATGGTCTGCGCCAGTCCGGTCAGCTCGACGCCGTTGATAGACTTGATCGCCAGCCCGCCATCCGGCGCCTTGTCGTTGGCCAGCAGGGTCAGGGTCACCGAGCCATCCTCGTTGACCTCGTAGTCGTCGCTCACCGCATCAACTTCATCATTCATCGGCTTGACGGCGATGTTGACTTTGGCACTGTCGGTATCGCCGT
>NZ_JBSTYP010000189.1:0-369 GCF_054052405.1 Aeromonas aquatilis
CGACCCAACCACTGTCGTCCACCGGGAACAGGTAAGCGGCCTGCACGTAGTAGATTTCAACCAACGTCCAGCGCTGGCGGGCAATGGTGTTGCCGTGACCATCGCCATAGGTGCCGATAGTTCGCCACTCATAGCGGGTTTTCGGAATGCCACCCTGGCCATCGGGTTGGATCACGATCTGGCCGCTGCTGTAGTTGACACTGCCCCGCTCTACCCCCGCCGCATCCAGCAGCTTGCCCGCGCCATTATCGCGGACACTGATAATTGGATCGGGATGGGCGATCACCAGTTCGGTGTCGTCCTTCACCTCCTCATAAAGGGCATTCCAGCGTACTGATACCATCCTGGGGGTCAGGTTTTGCTTAGCCA
>NZ_JBSTYP010000190.1:0-369 GCF_054052405.1 Aeromonas aquatilis
CCAAACGTGAATATCGCTACGATGCGCAGCAAGACTGCTACCACTGCCCGCAAAACGAAATCCTGCGCTACCAGACCACCAACGGGGAGGGTTACCGGCTGTATGCCAGCGACCCGGACAAGTGCCGGGAATGCCCGCTACGCGCGCAATGCACGCGCAGTAAAAAGGGTATCAAGCAATTAAGCCGACATGTCTGGCAGGAAGACCGGGAGCGGATAGCCCAGAACCGGCTGAGCGAAGTGGGCAAACAGATTTACAAGGGACGGCAAGAGACGGTAGAGCGCAGTTTTGCGGATGCGAAACAGCATCACGGGCACCGGTATGCGCGTTATCGGGGGCTGGGCAAAGTGCAGATGCAAGGACTGCTGG
>NZ_JBSTYP010000191.1:0-366 GCF_054052405.1 Aeromonas aquatilis
TGCTGGATATCAATGTCAGCCGATCCAATGCCTATTCGGGTTGGGAAAAGCCCTTTATCGAGCGATTTTTCCGCACCCTGAGCCACGGCCTGATCGAGTTGTTGCCCTCCTATATAGGCCACTGCGTGGCAGACCGTCAGGTGATCGAGGCGCGCAAGAGCTTTGCTCAGCGGCTCGAGGAAAAGCGCAAACCGGATGCGGAAAAAGAGATTTTTGAGTTGGCGATGACAGCACAAGAGCTGCAGACCCTGCTCGATAACTGGCTGGATGCCCGCTACCACAACAAAAAGCACAGCTCACTGGGGATGACCCCAAACGAGAAGTACCAGAGTGCCCGTTATCAGCGCCGCGCCATCACCGATGAGT
>NZ_JBSTYP010000192.1:0-353 GCF_054052405.1 Aeromonas aquatilis
CGGTGGCCACAAACACCTCCTTGAGCCCCGCAGGTTTGAGGGGGGCCAGCAGCTCACGCAGCCGCTCGCCCGCCTGCAGGTAGTCGAGTTCAGTACCAGACGGGTTGGCGGGTTGGCTCATAGAAAGCCCCCCTTATCCCGCCCGAACACCCGACCATCCGACTGCAGTTGAGCCAGATTCTGGCTCTCCAGGGTGGCGCCATCGGATGCCAACCCCAGCGCCAGCTCACCCTTGCCAACCGATTTCAGAAAGGCCAGGGCCGCCTCGTTGCGCTTGGCTATCTGCTCCGGGGCCTGTTCACCATAGAGACGGTGACGGGCGATATCTGCGCAGATAGGTACCAGGGCACTCG
>NZ_JBSTYP010000193.1:0-345 GCF_054052405.1 Aeromonas aquatilis
ACAACAAAAAGCACAGCTCACTGGGGATGACCCCAAACGAGAAGTACCAGAGTGCCCGTTATCAGCGCCGCGCCATCACCGATGAGTCTGCCTTGGATCTGCTGCTCAACCATATCGGTGAGGCGACTGTCTCCAAAGGCTTTATCAAGGCCGGTGGCCTGAAATATAGCGCCCCGGAGCTGTTGGAGCACACCTGGAAGAGCCAGCGGGTCAGCGTCTTTCTCGATCCTAACGATGTGGGCCGCGCCACCTTGTACCGCACCGGAGACTGGGGAGACCGAGTGGAGGCCATCAATACCGATCTGCTCGGAAATGGCATCAGCCCAGACGCATTCCGTGCAGCCA
>NZ_JBSTYP010000194.1:0-340 GCF_054052405.1 Aeromonas aquatilis
AAGGTAACCCTAGGGGAACCTGGGGTTGGATCACCTCCTTACCTTAAGATGTCGAAGTTGTTGAGTGTTCACACAGATTGCCTTGATTCAAAGTAGTTAGAGCAAAGACCTGGTGCAGAGATGCATCAGCTTCTGTTGTCCAGCCTTCGGGATGGATGAGAGAAAACCTCCTCTGCCGGATAACGGGATGTGAATAGCAGTTTACTGCTACCTGTTGTCTCAGTGCGCAAGCACTGCAAAGCAGACTCGGGGTCCCCTTCGTCTAGAGGCCTAGGACACCGCCCTTTCACGGCGGTAACAGGGGTTCGAATCCCCTAGGGGACGCCACTTCTCTTCTTGC
>NZ_JBSTYP010000195.1:0-335 GCF_054052405.1 Aeromonas aquatilis
GGATCAGCGCACCGGCAAAAAACTCCGCTGCGGGCAGCTCCAGATCGGCGCCGCTGCCCGGCACCCCGACATCGAGATCCGCCACAAAGGCTCCATCCCGGTCAACAATGCGCCCCCAGGTGGGGGCTCCGCTGGCGGTGGCCATTTGCTCGGCCAGGGGTTTCAGGGTCAGCACCCCACCGCTGATCGTCTTGGCGCAAGGGTGGCTGAATGTCAGTACCACCAGAGCCAGCTGGTCAGTCGTGGCAGCCCCTGGTGCCGGTTTGGTACCGGTGTAGATGGTCAGCTTGGCACTGGCCCCGCTGCCCGTATCAATGGCCGTGGCCAATAGCTGG
>NZ_JBSTYP010000196.1:0-334 GCF_054052405.1 Aeromonas aquatilis
GCACATAGATCCCGTTCACTTCGTCCTGGTTGAACAGCCATTCCACGGCGGTGGTCTTGCCAAAGCCGGAGGGGCCGTGGATCAGGCCAATACCCGGCACTATGCTGGAGCGGTTGAGCAAGTTGTCGAGCAGCTGCTCGGTCTTGATCATGTTTTTGACTTCAACGATCTTGTGTTTCATAGTGTTTATGTCCTTTATCTATGGTTTAAACAGGGCTACACGCTTAACCTTTTGCCTGGGCGTTGCGTGTGGCCCTGATGCTTTCCAGATGCCTGCTAATCCGTTTTGCTGGCAACTTGTGGCTATACAGGTACTTGGTCAGCCACTCCTTCT
>NZ_JBSTYP010000197.1:0-333 GCF_054052405.1 Aeromonas aquatilis
GACTCGCCTTGCTCCGGACTATCGAGACTGCTTGCGGCAGCTCCCTCTCACGCGCTCCAGAGACACACCCCGTCCTTGCTGCATCTGCTTTAGTCCCCGCCTGATGGCCAGACTGCCGCGCCGTTTTTTAAGAGCTGGCCGTGGTTGGTTCCCCGTTACGCTCTGCTTGCAAATGCCCCACGGTTGCGAATCGTGGGCGGCTGTGGTGCGCGATCGCACGCTGGGCAGTATGTGAGATTTCCCCGTTCTGCCCGACCAACCACACCCACACACGGCAACAAACTCATGCTTCCAATCCGTGCGGGTACGACAAAGCGCCAAAGGTGGTGGCCT
>NZ_JBSTYP010000198.1:0-330 GCF_054052405.1 Aeromonas aquatilis
CCACATCGATGGGGCCAATCACCCCGGCCGAGACCCCGTTGGTAAAGGTCTCGATAAAGAGATCCCCTTCCAGGTGCAGTGTTTCGCTCATTATCGCTCTCCTTTAAATTTCACTCGGGTAGTAAAGGCAAGCGGCAAATAAGCCGCACCGCCGCTGTAACTGGGTTTGACCGGTGGGGTGACCCGGCGAAAGGTACTGTCACCACATGCTCGCCCACTGACTGCCTGCAGGATGCGGGCAAGCCACACTCCGGCACTGACCTCCTTGGGGCTGGCACGATGCACCAGCACCAGCAACCAGAGCTGATCAAAGCTGCTGGCCCGGCCTGA
>NZ_JBSTYP010000199.1:0-329 GCF_054052405.1 Aeromonas aquatilis
TCTATTTCGCCTCTGGCTTCAAGGTGCAGGCGCTCTCCAGCAACCCCTCCAACCTGCGGGGGATGCAGGGCAATGTGACCATCGACGAGGCTGCTTTCCACGACCGACTGGCCGAGGTGTTGAAGGCCGCCATGGCGCTGACCATGTGGGGCGCCAAGGTGCGCTTGATCAGTACCCATAACGGCGTCGATAACCTGTTTAACCAGCTCATCAACGACAGCCGAGCGGGCCGCAAAGAGTATTCCATCCATACCATCAGCCTGGACGATGCTTGCCGCCAGGGGCTCTATCGCCGGATCTGCCAGGTCAAGGGCGGCCTTTGGACACAG
>NZ_JBSTYP010000200.1:0-325 GCF_054052405.1 Aeromonas aquatilis
AACAGATTTACAAGGGGCGGCAAGAGACAGTGGAACGCAGTTTTGCAGATGCGAAACAGCATCACGGGCACCGGTATGCGCGTTATCGGGGTCTGGGCAAAGTGCAGATGCAAGGACTGCTGGCCGCCGCATGTCAGAACATGAAGAAAATCGCGTTGGTGCAGAGCAGGAAGGGGAGTAAGGGCCCGAATTCGCCGAATTCCCCGGCAGATGATCTTGTTAGGGCGATAGCATGGTCTTTGATGCCTTTTTCGTGGCGAAGATGGCCAATATGGCGGCTTGTCAGTCAGTGAGTGGCCCCCTGGTGCCGAGCTAAAAAAGAACC
>NZ_JBSTYP010000201.1:0-309 GCF_054052405.1 Aeromonas aquatilis
TAACAAATGTTTGAGAACTACTTTTTAAATCAGCTTTCCAGATTGTTAAAGAGCAAACTTCATAAAGAAGTCAAAGACATAGATTGAACATCGTTCAATACATGGCTTTTGCTTCTCGCAAAATTCAGTACCGATTATGGTGGAGCTATGCGGGATCGAACCGCAGACCTCCTGCGTGCAAAGCAGGCGCTCTCCCAGCTGAGCTATAGCCCCGTAATCGAAGTGGTGGGTCTGAGTGGACTCGAACCACCGACCTCACCCTTATCAGGGGTGCGCTCTAACCACCTGAGCTACAGACCCACTTCGTGT
>NZ_JBSTYP010000202.1:0-308 GCF_054052405.1 Aeromonas aquatilis
GACCTCGTAGTCGTCGCTCACCGCATCAACTTCATCATTCATCGGCTTGACGGCGATGTTGACTTTGGCACTGTCGGTATCGCCGTCAGCGTCCTGGGCCACGTAGTCAAAGCTGACCTTGCCGTTGAAGTTCTCGCCCGGTCTGAAGGTCATGCTGCCATCGGCCGCAATCTCCACAACCCCGTCCTTGACCGCAATGCTCTGCGCACCGCCCGTCAGCGCCACACCGTTGATGGAGACAATCTTCAGACCACCATCCGGCGCCTTGTCGTTGGCCAGCAAGTTCAGGCTCACCGAGCCATCTTCGT
>NZ_JBSTYP010000203.1:0-304 GCF_054052405.1 Aeromonas aquatilis
CTACAACCAGACCAAGGTGTTTACCCGCTCAACGCAATTCATTGCCTCAACGCAATACAAGATATGGATAGAGCTGCAACCGGGAGACCGCCTGGCCAGGATAGGGACTGAGTTTGTCCCGCTCCAGGTCGAGTTTACCTATGTGCTGTTCACCACCCCGATGACCATTACCGTGGCCAACCAGGAGACCCGCGCCCAGTTCCTGCCGCAAATTGTGGCGTGGCAAGGGAAACCGCCGTTTTATCCTGGCCCGTTGAGTATCCAGCAGATGAGCCAGCGAGTGATCTGCAAGGGGCGGGATTAC
>NZ_JBSTYP010000204.1:0-300 GCF_054052405.1 Aeromonas aquatilis
TGGTCACCACGATCGGGAAATCCGTGTCGTTGTATTCCGCTGTGCAGGGGTCGCCAATCAGAAAATCAGACCAGTTATTTGTCCAGGTGCGCTGGTCGAACAGCGCCCCATAGCGGGCCCACAGGTCACCGATGATCAGGGCGCTGGAGACCAGGGAATCCGCCGCCTCATAGTTGTGACTGAGTGGCCTGGCCAGGGTGATGCGGCCCGAGATCTCCACATCGGTGGCCAGGCTCATATCCTCGACCCGGTGAACCACGGTCAGCGGCTCCACATAGCCGGTCAGGTTCAGTGGACTGG
>NZ_JBSTYP010000205.1:0-300 GCF_054052405.1 Aeromonas aquatilis
CCGCCGAACGGCCCATCTCGGCAAACATCGGCGCGTAGATACCCAGCTCGTCATCTTCGATATCGTTGCGATCGACGCCGACGGTGGCCTCAAAGTCTTCGTTGACGATCTGGTAACCGTGCGCCTTCATCGACTCGATCACCCGATCACCGACCCACTTGCGCAGATTGGGGAACTTGCCCAACCAGCCATAGGTATTGGACTTGGTGGTCGATTTGATCACGGTGGCGATCTTGGTGTACTGGGCAGGCGCTTCACTCTTGGCGTCTTCAAAGTTCTTCTTGAAGCCGGTGAAGAGGG
>NZ_JBSTYP010000206.1:0-297 GCF_054052405.1 Aeromonas aquatilis
GCCGCAAGCTCGGGGTGAAGGCCACCATGTTGGTGGTACACCCCTCCCTTGAGAAGCTGGCGACCCAGATGCTGGAGCGAGAGCTGTCGAATAGCAGCAGCAACGAGCTGAAAGGCAAGTTGGAGCTGGTGGTGGCTGACTACCTCTAACCCTGCGTTATGCCTGTTTGCTGTTTGTTTAAAAGACGGGGGTTAAACAGCTGATAAGCACTGTTTAACCCCCGGTTTAAACAGCCTCTCTATCAGATACGACGAGGAAAACATGAGATGGAACAAGAGATGGAACTGGCTATTCGAG
>NZ_JBSTYP010000207.1:0-296 GCF_054052405.1 Aeromonas aquatilis
GTCAGCACTCTTGACCACGAAGGTTTCGCTTGGCAGAGACTCGCCTTCTTTGAGGGCTTGCACCTGCGGGTCGCTGTTGTCGAGCGCGTAGGTCCAGTTGCCATCTTTATCGATGGCGAAGGTACCGTGGTTGCCTTTTACCTGAGTCTGGGGCTGGAATACCGCGTCGCCGTGGTCGCTATCGGTGGCGACCAGCTTGCCGCCGGTGGTGAGGGTCACATCTTCTTTGACGGTACCCTGGTCAGCGCCCGGGGTGGCAACGCTAATGGTGGCAGTGTCATCGGTGCCGGTGATGG
>NZ_JBSTYP010000208.1:0-290 GCF_054052405.1 Aeromonas aquatilis
CGGATGCCGCAACCCTGATCAAGGAAGCCCGTACCCAGGGCAAGGTGGTGGCCGCCGAAGAGGAGTATTTGACCGCCTATGCCGCCCAGAAGGGGGTGGCTGCCCTCAAGGCGTTGCTGGATCCCCGTCCGGCGATTGCCGCACTGTCCGCCAGTCAGACCACCCAAGTGACCCTGCCAGAGAAGAAGGGGGATGCGGCGCTCTCGGCGGATGACAAGTATGCCGCCGACCAGCTCGGTATCAGCCACGAGGAGTTTGCCAAGGCCAAGCAGGCTTAAGCGCAGACCCTA
>NZ_JBSTYP010000209.1:0-279 GCF_054052405.1 Aeromonas aquatilis
TGTCGAACTCCCACACATCGTTCGGTTGACCCATCCAGGGGTACATTTCCTCGATGGCAGTGCGGTATTTGTTGTTGTAGGCATCCGGGTTAGTGGCATAGGTAAAGGCCACTTTGTTTTCAGCCAACCACTTGACCATCCAGCGGCGCAGGGATGACTGACTGGGGATATGCCATCCCAGCTTGTTCATCGCGCTGTACTCAGTGGCGAGCTCATGCAGAGCGCCCCACTTATTGGCCAGGTGTGGCTTGGCAGTCACCAATGCGGTAAGGAACTGGG
>NZ_JBSTYP010000210.1:0-275 GCF_054052405.1 Aeromonas aquatilis
CATTGGCTTGCAGGTGGGTGCTGTCGGTATAGAGAACCCGGCCGCCGACCATCCGGTAGTTCATGGCCTGATTGACGATGTCATCGAAGATGTCCTGATAGATGGAGGACTCGGCAAAGCGGCGACGGCGGGTCTGACAGAAGCTGGAGGCATCAATAACCTTGTCGGTCAGCCGCATGCGCAAGAACCAGCGATAGGCCACATTGAGGTGAATTTCCTGAACCAGGCGGCGCTCGCTGCGAATGCCAAAGAGATAGCCGATGAAGAGCATCTTG
>NZ_JBSTYP010000211.1:0-273 GCF_054052405.1 Aeromonas aquatilis
GGCAACCCCCGGCCGTCTTGGTCTTGGAGGCCGTCAGGGCAGCGTCGGCCGCCTCAGCCCAGGTGATACCGGTACGGCGGCTCTTCTCGGCAATCTTGAGCGGGCTCTCGTCGGCAATCCAGATCCGTTGGTACGGCAGCAACACCTCGTCGGAGTTGTATTCGGTACCCAGGGTCTGGGCTAATGAGGTATCCTGATTTTCACAGACAGTCCCGATTGTTACGATGAGACAATCGGGGGTATTGAATGAAATCGAGAGAACACTATTCACCA
>NZ_JBSTYP010000212.1:0-269 GCF_054052405.1 Aeromonas aquatilis
ATAGGTGGGGTGTGTAAGCGCGGCGACGTGTTGAGCTAACCCATACTAATTACCCGTGAGGCTTAACCATACAACACCCAAGAAGTGTTTCTGGCCTTGTAGCGAATGAACGAACTACTAACTAATTCAGTGATAGCGACAAGCCAATAGGCAACCTCGTTACTCACGTCAGCTTTCTCAGATTGAAGAATTTGCCTGGCGGCCATAGCGCCGTGGAACCACCTGATCCCATGCCGAACTCAGAAGTGAAACGCGGTAGCGCCGATGGT
>NZ_JBSTYP010000213.1:0-266 GCF_054052405.1 Aeromonas aquatilis
GGGGTTTCAGGAAGATAACTATACCGCTGGGCAGACCTGCCTGATGGGCTTTGACCTGACTGGCCCCTGGAGGTAAGTCATGGCGACTTTCCTGCCGTCAAAAGGGTGGCTGATGTTATCGGCCGCCCAGACCATTACCTACGATGCCGCGCTTGATGTAACCGCGACCAGCGGAGCGGAATGGGCAGACTGGTTTGGCGATACCGCCGATATCGGGTTGTTCCGTTATGCCTATAACAAGAGCGGTGCAGCTGATACCGGCGTAT
>NZ_JBSTYP010000214.1:0-266 GCF_054052405.1 Aeromonas aquatilis
ATACGCCGGTATCAGCTGCACCGCTCTTGTTATAGGCATAACGGAACAACCCGATATCGGCGGTATCGCCAAACCAGTCTGCCCATTCCGCCCCACCGGTCGCGGTTACATCAAGCGCGGCATCGTAGGTAATGGTCTGGGCGGCCGATAACATCAGCCACCCTTTTGACGGCAAGAAAGTCGCCATGACTTACCTCCAGGGGCCAGTCAGGTCAAAGCCCATCAGGCAGGTCTGCCCAGCGGTATAGTTATCTTCCTGAAACCCC
>NZ_JBSTYP010000215.1:0-264 GCF_054052405.1 Aeromonas aquatilis
TGGTGAATAGTGTTCTCTCGATTTCATTCAATACCCCCGATTGTCTCATCGTAACAATCGGGACTGTCTGTGAAAATCAGGATACCTCACCCTCAAGGTGATGGCCTACTTCAAGATTAGCCTTTCAACACGTAATTGGGACAGAGCCATAGAAAAGACCCGCCATGGGCGGGTCTCAGATTGCTGAAGAACCCCCTCTTTTTCAAAGAGGGGGTTCTTTTTTAGCTCGGCACCAGGGGGCCACTCACTGACTGACAAGCCGCC
>NZ_JBSTYP010000216.1:0-262 GCF_054052405.1 Aeromonas aquatilis
CCCTCGCGCACCATGTAGCCGCTGTCGGGGTCGGTGGTGCTCTGTTTGATGGTCCGCGTTTCCCCGGTGGGGGTGGCGGCTTGAGACTTGCTTTGCACTGGTTGCACTGGTTGCACTGGTTGCTCCGATTGTGCGGCTTTTACCCGGCGGCGCAGCGGTTTTTTCCCATGTTGTTCACGGTCCTCATCGATAGCCTGCTCCAGCTCATCAAGATAGGCTTTGGGGGTGACAGTGACCTCGACCTCGGTCAGCTTTTTCTTGT
>NZ_JBSTYP010000217.1:0-258 GCF_054052405.1 Aeromonas aquatilis
TTCTCTCTGGCGATATCGTGCTGTTGGCCAGCCAGCGCCTGGTTGATACCGATGACGGCGGTGGTCGCATCACTGGCCGCGAGATCATCAGTGGCAACCATAACAGTTTGTTCCCCGATATCAGCGATATGGATCGGGCCTATGGCACCGTGAATATGCGCAAGGCATTTCTGGCGGTGCAGACGGACGACACCGACACCTACTATGGCGCCAATGCCATGGTGCTGCTGCCGCCCAGTGACCCCAGCGTCAACCTGA
>NZ_JBSTYP010000218.1:0-255 GCF_054052405.1 Aeromonas aquatilis
CTCGCCGCGTTCGTTTGCTGGTGGCCAAGAGCTCATCCAGCGAGGGGATCTGCCTGTTGCTGCGCAAGACCCTGTTGGCCTGGGGCACCCTAAATGACAACGGTGTGATGCGTACCGATAACGGCTCTGACTACGTGAGTCAGCGCGTCATGTCGATCTGCACCCTGCTGGATATCAATGTCAGCCGATCCAATGCCTATTCGGGTTGGGAAAAGCCCTTTATCGAGCGATTTTTCCGCACCCTGAGCCACGGCC
>NZ_JBSTYP010000219.1:0-255 GCF_054052405.1 Aeromonas aquatilis
ATGCCACACTACCATCGGCGCTACCGCGTTTCACTTCTGAGTTCGGCATGGGATCAGGTGGTTCCACGGCGCTATGGCCGCCAGGCAAATTACTTCAATCTGAGAAAGCTGACGTGAATAACGACCTGGTCATTATCACTGAATTAGTAGTTCGCTTGGTATTTGCTACAAGCCTTAGAACACTTCTTGGGTGTTGTATGGTTAAGCCTCACGGGTAATTAGTATGGGTTAGCTCAACACGTCGCCGCGCTTACA
>NZ_JBSTYP010000220.1:0-254 GCF_054052405.1 Aeromonas aquatilis
TTCACCCCGATGAGCTCTGTTTCGGTCTGCTCGGTGCTGGCTTCACCACGCCTTGCTATGACGGCCAGTATTTCTTCGACACCGATCACCCTGTCTATCCCAAGGCCGATGGCACAGGTACCCCTGTCTTGACTGCCAACGTGGTGGTGGATGCCGGTTACTCGGGGGAGCCCTGGTTCCTGCTCGATACCAGCCGCGCCCTCAAGCCGGTCATCTTCCAGGATCGCAAGTCACCGCAGCTGATTGCCATGACC
>NZ_JBSTYP010000221.1:0-253 GCF_054052405.1 Aeromonas aquatilis
GGCGATACTGTTTAATGGTGTTTAAACTCCATTTTCCTGACCTATTCAGAGGGTAGACATGCCATCGTAGCCGCAAGGGGGCACCAGAGGCACCCAGAAGCTCACGGAGCCTCGATGACTAAATATCCCTCCAGCGTCTCCAGCACGCTCTGTTTATCCCCGTCTGACAGCCCCAGAACACGGCGCTCTGGCAGGTTGATCTCTGGGCGCCCGAACTGGTGGGCGGCACCGTATACCATGGGCGTACCAAAGT
>NZ_JBSTYP010000222.1:0-250 GCF_054052405.1 Aeromonas aquatilis
TCGGGCGGCGCTTCTTGCCATAGGGGTTGATAAAGCCGTAGACCTGCACGCGCTTGCCACCGCGTAGCACCCAGACGCTGGCTCGCGTTCCCGTGCCATCAGTGCGCTGACTGGCGAATTTAACCCGACTAAACGGCACCTTTTTCAAGTCCAGGCTGAGGGTGAGGTGTCCTGACAAGATCGGACAGTCCCGGATCAAGCAGCCTGAGCAGTTCTCCAATACCTCTTGTTAAACTCCGCCGGGCTGACA
>NZ_JBSTYP010000223.1:0-245 GCF_054052405.1 Aeromonas aquatilis
GGGACTCGAACCCGCGACCCCCGGCGTGACAGGCCGGTATTCTAACCGACTGAACTACCGCTCCGCATTCGGTTAGCTTGCGCTAAATCTTTTGCTGCTTGTTTGTGAGGTGTCATGCTCGCAGCCAGTGACGTGATTCTTCACATCGCTGTTTAATTGGGTGCCTGGCAGTGTCCTACTCTCGCATGGCGAATGCCACACTACCATCGGCGCTACCGCGTTTCACTTCTGAGTTCGGCATGGGA
>NZ_JBSTYP010000224.1:0-237 GCF_054052405.1 Aeromonas aquatilis
AGCTGAGTTTTCACATGGCGTCGGTCTATCTCATCCATGAACTGAGCTGCATGCCGTACCTGTCACCGGGGAGTATCCCGAAGCGGGTGGCAGAGCTGGATAAGCAGGCGGGGCAGTTTGTGTTACCAGAGAGAAGAGAGCGCAGTTACCCCCGCTGTGTGAAGCCAAGGCCACAGAAGTACAGTGTGAAAAAAGCCAATAAAAACAATGCCAGTCAGGCTTAACTGACTGGCATTA
>NZ_JBSTYP010000225.1:0-235 GCF_054052405.1 Aeromonas aquatilis
GCAGCACGTTGCCCGCAGCCCAACCGGCCCCCCAGCCACGGCGGTCAACCCTGAAATAGGGCTGGCCGTTGTTGGGGTTGATGGGGGCAAAATCGGTATTCACGTCCCCCACCGCAATTTGGCCCACATGCTCGCCGACCAAAATAAAGGCTATGTCCCAATTACGTGTTGCATGGGGTGCCCCAGCGCCTCATGCAAACATGCTTTGATATTCACGCCCCTCCCGTAACGCTCC
>NZ_JBSTYP010000226.1:0-234 GCF_054052405.1 Aeromonas aquatilis
AGCAAGACTGCTACCACTGCCCGCAAAACGAAATCCTGCGCTACCAGACCACCAACGGGGAGGGATACCGGCTGTATGCCAGCGACCCGGAGAAGTGCCGGGAATGCCCGCTACGCGCGCAATGCACGCGCAGTAAAAAGGGCATCAAGCAATTAAGCCGGCATGTCTGGCAGAAAGACCGGGAGCGGATAGCCGAAAACCGGCTGAGCGAAGTGGGCAAACAGATTTACAAGG
>NZ_JBSTYP010000227.1:0-234 GCF_054052405.1 Aeromonas aquatilis
GGTGAATAGTGTTCTCTCGATTTCATTCAATACCCCCGATTGTCTCATCGTAACAATCGGGACTGTCTGTGAAAATCAGGATACCTCAGTCTTGCTGCGCATCGTAGCGATATTCACGTTTGGCCAGCATGCCCTTCCTTTTTGAGGGGCGGCAGTAGCCAATGACGCTGTGTGCCAACCCTCGCTCAATCAGCCCATGGCATAAGGGGGCATTGCTATAGCCCGCATCCAGCC
>NZ_JBSTYP010000228.1:0-231 GCF_054052405.1 Aeromonas aquatilis
TCAGGTTGACGCTGGGGTCACTGGGCGGCAGCAGCACCATGGCATTGGCGCCATAGTAGGTGTCGGTGTCGTCCGTCTGCACCGCCAGAAACGCCTTGCGCATATTCACTGTGCCATAGGCCCGATCCATGTCGCTTATGTCAGGGAACAGGCTGTTATGGTTGCCGCTGATGATCTCGCGGCCAGTGATGCGACCACCGCCGTCATCGGTATCAACCAGGCGCTGGCTGG
>NZ_JBSTYP010000229.1:0-228 GCF_054052405.1 Aeromonas aquatilis
TGCAACGCATTGAGGTGCGGTTGCCGGAGATCGGGGAGGTGCTGGTGCTGGTCGGCAACGAAGGGAAGGGGAACGAGGTTGAGCAGTATGTGCGGGTTGACCGGGTAACCGCCGAGCTGCGCAAGTTCGGGGTAGCAGGCTACCAGGGCGAGTTCACCCGCAACGTGGTCACTTGCGTGATCACTGACCCGCTGCGCCACACCTTTGAAGGGGAGCAACCCAGCCCCT
>NZ_JBSTYP010000230.1:0-223 GCF_054052405.1 Aeromonas aquatilis
ACCATCGGCGCTACCGCGTTTCACTTCTGAGTTCGGCATGGGATCAGGTGGTTCCACGGCGCTATGGCCGCCAGGCAAATTCTTCAATCTGTGAAAGCTGACATAAGTAGTTTCGTATTCGTTACAAGGCTCGAAACACTTCTTGGGTGTTGTATGGTTAAGCCTCACGGGTAATTAGTATGGGTTAGCTCAACACGTCGCCGCGCTTACACACCCCACCTAT
>NZ_JBSTYP010000231.1:0-222 GCF_054052405.1 Aeromonas aquatilis
GGCGATGAAGGACGTACTAACCTGCGATAAGCTGTGAGAAGTCGGTAAGAGACGCTATTACTCACAGATTTCCGAATGGGGAAACCCACCCGAGATAACTCGGGTATCTGTTACTGAATACATAGGTAACAGAGGCGAACCGGGAGAACTGAAACATCTAAGTACCCCGAGGAAAAGAAATCAACCGAGATTCCCTCAGTAGCGGCGAGCGAACGGGGATTA
>NZ_JBSTYP010000232.1:0-220 GCF_054052405.1 Aeromonas aquatilis
GAGGGGCGGCAGTAGCCAATGACGCTGTGTGCCAACCCTCGCTCAATCAGCCCATGGCATAAGGGGGCATTGCTATAGCCCGCATCCAGCCCCACCGCTTCGACGTCAAAGCCAAAGGCCTCGATTTGCCGGTCCAGCCTGGCGAGATAGGGCACGCTGTCATGGACGTTGCCCGGGGTGATGAAGCTGTCGGTGATGATGGCGTATTTGGCATCGACCG
>NZ_JBSTYP010000233.1:0-219 GCF_054052405.1 Aeromonas aquatilis
TTTCTGGCGGTGCAGACGGACGACACCGACACCTACTATGGCGCCAATGCCATGGTGCTGCTGCCGCCCAGTGACCCCAGCGTCAACCTGACGCTGATGACCACCAAAGACCACAACGACACCCGCGACAACGCCCGCAACACCCTGGAGCGCTATCAGGCCCGAGGCCCGAAGTGGCAGGGGGTGCTCTACGATACCCAGCTGGAAGGGCAGCGGGCG
>NZ_JBSTYP010000234.1:0-217 GCF_054052405.1 Aeromonas aquatilis
GGGGTCTCTTAAAAATGAACTGGTTCACCACCATAGATTCAAGACGAGAGCGGAGGCCAAGGCAGCGATTCAGGAATACATAGAGATTTTTTACAACCGCCAGCGTCGGCATTCACGACTTGGCAATGTCAGCCCGGCGGAGTTTAACAAGAGGTATTGGAGAACTGCTCAGGCTGCTTGATCCGGGACTGTCCGATCTTGTCAGGACACCTCAATC
>NZ_JBSTYP010000235.1:0-216 GCF_054052405.1 Aeromonas aquatilis
TTTACAACCGCCAGCGTCGGCATTCACGACTTGGCAATGTCAGCCCAGCGGAGTTTAACAAGAGGTATTGGAGAACTGCTCAGGCTGCTTGATCCGGGACTGTCCGATCTTGTCAGGACACCTCAAGACGGTGGAGCGCAGTTTTGCGGATGCGAAACAGCATCACGGGCACCGGTATGCGCGTTATCGGGGTCTGGGCAAAGTGCAGATGCAAGG
>NZ_JBSTYP010000236.1:0-214 GCF_054052405.1 Aeromonas aquatilis
TCGACCCGGTTCTTTTCTTCAAGATGCTCTTCATCGGCTATCTCTTTGGCATTCGCAGTGAGCGCCGTCTGGTTCAGGAAATTCACCTCAATGTGGCCTATCGCTGGTTCCTGCGCATGCGACTGACCGACAAGGTTATTGATGCCTCCAGCTTCTGTCAGACCCGCCGTCGCCGCTTTGCCGAGTCCTCCATCTATCAGGAAATCTTCGATGA
>NZ_JBSTYP010000237.1:0-214 GCF_054052405.1 Aeromonas aquatilis
GCGCACCATGTAGCCGCTATCGGGGTCGGTGGTGCTCTGCTTGATGGTCCGCGTTTCCCCGGTGGGGGTGGCAGCTTGAGACTTGCCTTGCTCTGGTTGCTCTGGTTGCTCTGGTTGCTCTGGTTGAGGTGTCCTGACAAGATCGGACAGTCCCGGATCAAGCAGCCTGAGCAGTTCTCCAATACCTCTTGTTAAACTCCGCCGGGCTGACATT
>NZ_JBSTYP010000238.1:0-211 GCF_054052405.1 Aeromonas aquatilis
TGGTGAATAGTGTTCTCTCGATTTCATTCAATACCCCCGATTGTCTCATCGTAACAATCGGGACTGTCTGTGAAAATCAGGATACCTCACACAGAATTATTTACAGGCTCACCCCCTCTTTAAAAAGGCTATGTCCCAATTACGTGTTGAAAGGCTAAGCTTGAAGTAGGCCATCACCTTGAGGTCTACCATCATGGATACCCCAGCCTTT
>NZ_JBSTYP010000239.1:0-209 GCF_054052405.1 Aeromonas aquatilis
CCACCGTCTCTTGCCGTCCCTTGTAAATCTGTTTGCCCACTTCGCTCAGCCGGTTCTGGGCTATCCGTTCCCGGTCTTCCTGCCAGACATGTCGGCTTAATTGCTTGAGCCCCTTTTCACTGCGCGTGCATTGCGCGCGTAGCGGGCATTCCCGGCACTTGTCCGGGTCGCTGGCATACAGCCGGTATCCCTCCCCGTTGGTGGTCTGG
>NZ_JBSTYP010000240.1:0-208 GCF_054052405.1 Aeromonas aquatilis
ACCGAAAACAACATGGGAAAAAACCGCTGCGCCGCCGGGTAAAAGCCGCACAATCGGAGCAATCGGAGCAATCGGAGCAATCGGAGCAATCAGAGCAACCAGAGCAACCAGAGCAACCTGAGGTATCCTGATTTTCACAGACAGTCCCGATTGTTACGATGAGACAATCGGGGGTATTGAATGAAATCGAGAGAACACTATTCACCAG
>NZ_JBSTYP010000241.1:0-204 GCF_054052405.1 Aeromonas aquatilis
GGCAAGACATCCTGATCGACTACGACCACCAGACCCTCCATATCGAAAAGACTGGCAAGGAGGCCCCGGCAGCCGGTTGGTTCAACGGTGAGGAGATCGAATGGCGCGAGGGTCAGGGCCTCTTTATCAAACCGCGCTGGACGGATCGTGCGGCTGCCATGGTGGCCGCCAAAGAGTACCGATTCCTTTCTGCCGTCTTTCCCT
>NZ_JBSTYP010000242.1:0-204 GCF_054052405.1 Aeromonas aquatilis
CATGCAGTGGCTGCCCACATTGTCAGGCCGATGTCACCGAGCTGGCGCCTTGGGGCTGGAGTCGGGGACTGCGCCGCTACCGTTGCAAACAATGTCTGCGCACCAGCTCCATCCTCACCAAGACGCCTCTGGCCCGGTTGCGCAAAGCACAGTGCTGGGAAGACTACGCGCAAGCCCTCATCGAAGGACTGGCCGTCCGCCAGG
>NZ_JBSTYP010000243.1:0-200 GCF_054052405.1 Aeromonas aquatilis
GTTGAAAGGCTGGGGTATCCATGATGGTAGACCTCAAGGTGATGGCCTACTTCAAGCTTAGCCTTTCAACACGTAATTGGGACATAGCCCTTTCTATCGGGGCATTGTTGAAGCAGTTCCCCTTGCGTGACATGGAGGTCTGCATGCCAAATTGTACCTGGAGAGCCCGGTAAGCCTTGGCACAGTACTGACTGCCCCGG
>NZ_JBSTYP010000244.1:0-200 GCF_054052405.1 Aeromonas aquatilis
GGTCGCGCACTGCTCAGGCGACACAACCATCTCAGACTTGCCCGGTACAATCGGCAGGCCCGCGCGAAAATAGACCTGACGAACTGTTGACCCTGTTTGGCAATAAATGCCCACTCGAATAGCCAGTTCCATCTCTTGTTCCATCTCATGTTTTCCTCGTCGTATCTGATAGAGAGGCTGTTTAAACCGGGGGTTAAACA